>NZ_JAJJND010000099.1 GCF_029759835.1 Acetobacter sp. AN02 | reverse complement strand
TTTAAAAAATATCATCACCTTATCGCTTCATGTAAATTGCACGACTGGAAAAAAGCTGGTGGTGAATGTCACAGGAATGGTCCTTCTGAAGACCGCAACCTTCAAACAAAAAATTTATTTTACGCAGCTGCAGGTGACCAGACCGTATTACCATCCCCGGTTCTCCCTGCTGTAGCGGCCCCGCCTCCTGCTCACGCTGCAGCTGCTGTCCATATCTCCCGACATGATACGCCTCCATACCGTCATCGTGCACCATCAACTCATCGTATAGTCAGAACTCATCTGATAAAAAATGGGGATAAGGGCGAGGATGTGCTTGCTGTGCAGAGAGCTCTTAACCGTGTGCTGGTCGGAATAACCCGGGTTAGGATAGATGGAATTTTCGGCACTGCCACGGAAGCAGCTGTACGTCTGGCGCAGACCAAAGCCAATATAGTGTCTGATGGCATCGTGGGCAGAAAGACTATGCGTGCTCTGGATATATTCCATCACCAGCATCACCACGCATAATACGTCTCACCCCACAGGATCCAGAGAAAGAGCCTGCCGCGACAGAAGTTCGCGGTAAGGTCCGTCCTGCCGTTCCAGCGCGGCGGGAGAACCATCCTCCGCAATCCGCCCTTTCTGCATCACGACAATCCGGTCGAAATCCTTCAGCGTGGACAGACGATGCGCCACGGCAATCACCGTGCGCCCCACCATCAGACGATCCAGAGCCGCCTGCACAATCTGCTCGCTTTCGCTGTCCAGCGCACTGGTGGCCTCATCCAGCACAAGAACCGGCGCATTACGTAAGAACGCACGGGCAATCGCCAGACGCTGGCGCTGCCCGCCCGACAGCTTCACACCCCGGTCACCAACCTCAGTCCCAAATCCCTCCGGCAGAGCCAGAATGAACTCCAGACAGCCGGCCGCCTCAGCCGCAGCACGCACCTCCTCATCCGTCGCACCGGTCTTGCCATAGCGGATATTGTCCGAAACCGACCGCCGCAGAAGCGAGACATCCTGCGGCACCACGGACATACACCCCCGCAGCGCATCCTCCGTCAGATCGCGGATATCAATCCCGTCAATCCGCAGCACACCGTCATCCACATAACGCTGGCGCTGCAGCAGGGAGAGCACCGTGCTCTTGCCCGATCCCGAACGCCCGACCAGACCCACCCGCGTTCCAGGCGCGATATGCAGACTGAAATGATCCAGAACCGGCGGCCCGCCGGGATAGGCAAACGTCACATCCTGAAAAACAATATCCCCGCCTGCCGCTGCAGCGAAGGCACGCGCATCCTCCCGATCCCGCATGTCGTGCGGAATCAGCAGCGCACTCAGCGTCTCGGACAGACGTGCCTTGTGCTGAATCGTCTCCACAAGCGCCACCGCCAGATCACGCATGCTATGAACGATCTGGAACCCGAGCCCCATAACCATCACAACATCACCGACCGTTGCCTGGCCAAGCTGCCACAGATGCACCACCCAGATCAGCAGCCCCACAGTCAGGATCACGGTCATGATCGCATGAACCAGACGCAGCTTCTCAAGATAGAACAGAGACCGCTTGCGGATGCTCATCTCGTTCGCAATCACGCCGCCAAGCCGCACACGCTCATAACCGAGCATCCCGAACGTCCGGACCAGCGCGATATTGCCCGTCACATCCTGCATCTCTCCATCCAGAGCAGCAGCCGTGGACGCATAATCCGCATGAAGCTGACGGCCCGAAGAAGCCATCCAGAACATCACGGCAGACATCCCGCCCGACAGACAGATGATCACGGCCCCCATCAGCGGACTGACACTCAGCATCAGGCTGAGGGAAAGAGACACGATCAGGCAGGGCGGCAGCACACTCCACGCCACCAGCCCCTCAAGCGTGAAAGCCGCCACGCTGGCCGTGGAAATACGTGCCGCGAGAGCCGCAGGCATCCGGTCCGCGAAATAGGCCGGAGAATGACCGCTCAGATACCGGAACAGATCACGACGGATATCCCCCGTCACCTCCACAAAGGTTCCGGCCGCAAACCAGCCCGCCACACGCCAGGAAAGATTATCCACGGCGATAATCACACCAAGCACACCGACAGCCTTCCAGACCGACACCATCATCGCGGGTGTGACGCCCCCCGTCATCCCGTTCAGCGTATCCACCAGATTGCGGATGGCATAGGACGCAAACACAGAGCAGATCACCGCAAGAGCGACAAATCCCAGAATAATAATGTGTGAAAGCAGTCTGTTACGGACATATCGCAGGAGAAATCCGACAGGCCTGCCGGTATAGCGCGGCAGTTCGGTATCCGGGATGATGCAGTCTTTGACAGGGCGCAAGGCAGAATTCCAGACAGACATAATGATGCTGAGGACCGGGATACCGCGCCTATAGGGTATTTTTCAGGCACATAAAGGAGAATTTTGCCCCATCAGCCCTCTTGCACGATACCGCAATAGCGCGTCACTCTGTGCGTATGTGTAACAGATAACTCCGGGCCGCAGTGCCCGGAGCAGCAGAAAGACGAAGGCAATGAAATCAGCCCTCCTCGCCGGCTTCAGCGCACTCCTGCTCGGCAGTGCCGCGCTCCCGGCTCTGATGATGCCGCAGCCTGCAGAGGCCGCCTCGAAATGTCGTGACGATAAAGGCCGCTTCGTGAAGTGTCCGCCGCAGAAACCCAAAAAATGCCGCGATGCCAAAGGCCGCTACACGAAGTGTGACGTTCCGCCCGCAGATGCTCCCTCCGGCGCCACGCCGTCCTGAGGAACAAGGCACATGAAGAGACTGAAGCAGACATTCCGGGCGGCAGCCCTCGCTGTTATGGCCGGTTTCATTACGGCAGCCGGAGCCTCTGCCGCTGAACCGCGCAAGGTCATCATCGACGATGACGGCTCGGGCATCATGCAGTGGATGCTGCTTCAGTCTCCGGATGTGGAAGTGCTCGGTATCGCAGCACTGAGCGGGGATGTCTGGCGGGATGAGGCCGTCTCCCAGGCTCTCCGGGCGGTCGAGATGGCCGGACGCCCGGACGTTCCCGTTCTGCGCGGCGCGGTCTGGCCGCTGCTCAATTCAGAGAAGCTGACGGACCGGTGGGAATCTCTCTACGGGAAGCTGGTCTGGAAAGGAGCATGGATGAAGAAGTGGGTCGAACCCACTGACCAGTCGGCACCTCCGTATCATGCCCCCGATGTTGTTCCGGATCTGCCTTGGGGCAACCCGCACCTCGAACCCTCCGACGAACCTGCCGCGGTATTTATGATCCGGATGGTGCATAAATACCCGGGTAAAATTACCATCATGGCCACCGGTCCGATGACCGATCTCGCCCTGGCCCAGCGGCTTGACCCTGAATTTGCCTCCCTGGCGAAGGAGCTGGTCTATATGGGCGGCAGTCTGAACCCGCAGCAGATGCGTGACAGCCCCGGAGCAGCCCAGTTCGCGCGGGAGTTCAGCAACTCACCGCGTCGTGAGTTCAATATCCGCTTCGATCCTGAAGCTGCCTCGATCGTATTCCGGTCGCCCTGGAAGAAGATCACGATGATCCCGGCCGATCCGTCCACGGCAACCGAACTGACCCGGTCCCTGATCGACCGCTGGTCCGCCGCCGCTCCGGCTTTTGCGCCCATGCTGAAAAAGCATGAGCCCGGATTTCCGCTGTGGGACGAGATTGCGGCGGCTGTCTGGCTTGACCCTTCTGTCGTGACCAAGAAAGAGCAGCTCTATATCGACGTCAATACGCAGTTCAGCGCAGGATATGGCGATACGCTGTCCTGGCGTCCGGGCTATCAGCCGGATCTTGATGAACGGGAGGAGGCGGTCATCCGCAGTATTGATGTGGCAAAGCTTGAGGCCATGATCGGTAGGCTTCTTGCCCGGCCGGTTCCCGCTCGTCATGCGCCACAGCCATGACAGGAAAAGCTGTTATACGAATTGTGAAGAGTATTCCTGGCCCCGAAGTGTGTACATCTGACCTGTCTTGAGCGATCAGAGGCGGGCGGATGAGTAACGGTAAGGCTTCAGTGGCGGCACCCGCAGGCGTTTTTGCGCGCCTGCAGGCCAGACTGGCCGCGCCCCTGACGCCGGGTCCTCTGTCCTGGCTGCTGGCGCCGGACCTGTTCAGTTTCGGCTATGCCCTACGGACTACCATTTCCTCACTGATCGCGCTGTGGTTTGCCCTGTGGTGGGAGCTCGGCAGCCCCCAGTGGGCCTGTCTGACGGTCTGGATGATCGCACAGGGATCGCGCGGCCGCTCCATCGCAAAGGCGCGATGGCACATGTTCGGAATGATTGTCGGCTCCATCGCCGCCGTTGCCGTCTTTGCGGCATTTCCGCAGCAGCCGGTTCTCCTCCTTCTGGGGATCAGCGGCGGGATCGGGCTGTTCTGCTTTATCGCGACCTTTCTGCCCGGCCCTGCGGCCATGACCAACTATCGCATGCACGGAATGCGCGCGACAGGCTTCACCTACGCCATCATCACGCTCGATCTGGTTGCCCAGCCCGGTGACGTGTTCATGACCGTGATGTCGCGTGCGACCTACATCACGCTTGGTATTATTATAGAAACGGTGATCTCATCGCTGTTTCAGTTCGGTCTGGACGGGCGGGCGCGAACCAGGCTTGCCGAAAATTTCATCAGTGCGCTGGAACAGACCTGTTCCGCGCTGGTCCTGGTGCTTTCGGGGCGGAGGGATGCGATTTCCTCCTCGGCAGACACATTCGCAGCGCTTGCAGCGCTGAGCGATCAGGTGGAATTTGCCGAGATCGAGATGGGGAAGCACGGTCATGAGGGAGATCATGCGCGTGCGGCCCTGGCCTGCGTTGCCGCCCTGTTCTCACGCGGACTGGATCTTGAGACACTGATGACCGATCCGCTGGCGTCCGGTCCCTCGTTTCAGAAGCTGTGTCATCGGGTGAGTGATTTTCTCAGGGGATTACCTGCACGGCTGACACCGGACGGCGATATTTCTGCTGTCATGGCTGAACTCCGGGCGCTGAATGCGGACTGTCATTTCGTCTCTTCAGAATGCCTGGCAAAAGAGATGGAGATCGTGGTTTCCGCACCGGTCGATGTTCAGAAGGAAATGAGCGTGGCGCGTGAAGGGCAGGCCGTGCATGTCCTGGGAGATATGCTGCAGGAAGTCGGCCAGGCGCTGGAGCAGTTTGATTTCAGTCGCAATTCTCCGGCGGCAGACAATTTCCGCTATACGATGAAGACGTGGCGCGACTGGCATATCGCGACGGCAAACAGCCTGAGAGCCGCGGTTTCAATCTTCGTGGCCGGAGTGATCTGGATCTGTACGGCCTGGCCTGACGGGCTGAGCTTCCTGATGTTTACGGGCATCATCTGCGCTCTGTTCTCCACCCTTGAAACACCGGCTCTTGCATCAAGGGCGTTTTTCCACGGCGCGGTCTGCGTATCTGTCGTGTGTATGGTGGTGGATTTTCTCGTCGTGCCACCGATCGCATCATATGAGTTTCTTGCGTTTGCACTGATGATCCCGATGATGGTAGGAGGGCTTGCCTTTGCCAATCCGAAGATGATTCTCGGGGCCGTGGCCTATAATCTGTTCCTGCCGATCCTTCTCGGCCCGCTCAATCAGGGTCGTATGCAGGAACTGATGTTCTTTAACACGGCCATGCCGCTCATTCTGGCCATGGCGTTCTGTACCCTGATGTATCAGGTGTTCCTGCCGCTTGATCCGGACGGGGTCAGGTGGGGCATGAGAACCTCGATCCTGTCATCCCTCAGGGGATCGGTAACCTCGCGACATGCCCCGATACGGTCTGACGTGATCGGGCATAATATCGAGCGTATGGTCCGGCTTCTGAACACGGTGGGAGGTCGGCGCGACCCCGTGATCAATGCCTATCTCCGCGGCATTCTGTCCGGCATGACGATTGAACTCAATCTCCTGCATCTTCGCAGCATTCTGAGGGAGGGAGGAATGCCGCAGGATGCCACACGTGAAGTGCAGGCCATGATGGATCGCATGGCCCATTTTTCCGGACGGTACGGCGGGCATTACGGACGTACGGAGCGGGCCTCCCGGCTTGCCGTGGATTATCTCGTGAAGCGTGAGCAGACCGAACGTAATCTTTCACAGCGGATTGCGATGCTGCGTGCCCTGGCCAGCCTGCGTGTGATCTGTGCCGAGATTTCGGAAAACCGGCTGTTTTTTGATGCGTCCAGCCCGTATCTGAATCCCCAGTTTCCGTAATTTCATTTTCCTGAAAGCAAAGACGATCTGATTTCGGGAGTGGTTGAAAAGCCGTTTGCGGACGTCCATATGTGCTGTCGGCACGGGTGGCTTATAAAGCGCCCGTGGTTATCGATCCGTCATGAATATGAGGAAAGACAGTCTATGAGCGGACAGGAAACCGCAGGCCACAGCCAGGGTGCGGAAACGCGTGAATTCAGCGCGGAAGTTGGTCGTCTTCTGGATCTTGTGGTCCACTCCCTTTACTCCGAGCGCGAGATTTTTCTTCGTGAGCTGGTCGCGAATGCGGCCGATGCCACGGATCGCCGCCGCTTCGAGGCCCTGACTGACGGGGCGCTTGTCCTGCCGGAAGATGCGAAGATCCGCATCAATCCTGATAAGGACGCGCGCCTTCTGACCATCACGGATGATGGCACAGGCATGAGCCGTGACGAGCTTGTGAACAATCTGGGCACGATCGCACGTTCAGGCACGCGGGCATTTGGTGAAAAGCTGGCGGATGCGAAGCCTGAGGATAAACCAAGTCTGATCGGACAGTTCGGCGTCGGATTTTATGCGGCATTCATGGTGGCCGATCGTGTTGAGGTCGTCTCACGTCGCGCTGGAACGGATGAGGCGTGGAAGTGGACCTCGGACGGGAAGGGGGCTTACAGGCTTGAGCCTGCCAGCCGCGATAAGCCCGGTACGGATATCGTCCTGCACGTCAAGGACGATGCGGATGAATTCCTTGATTCCTGGCGTCTTGAGTCGGTCATCCGGAAGTGGGCGGACCATATTTCCTGGCCCGTCACGATCCTGAAGCCGGATGGTGAGGAAAGTGCGGCCAATACCGGCAAGGCGATCTGGCTGCGTCCGAAGAATGAGGTGACGGAAGATGAACTGAAGGAGTTCTATCGTCACGTCAGTCATAATTTCGATGACCCCTGGGCGACGCTGCAGTGGAAAGCGGAGGGGACGATAGAGTTCAGCGCATTGCTGTTCGTTCCGGGCAGCCGCCCGTTCGACTGGGCCGGAGAGCAGTCACGCGACAGCAAGGTCCGCCTGCATGTACGCCGTATGTTCATCTCTGATGATGCGATGCTGCTGCCGTCCTGGCTGCGTTTCGTGACGGGTGTTGTCGATACGGAAGATCTGCCGCTCAATGTCTCCCGTGAGATGCTGCAGGCGACCCCGGTGCTTGCCCGCATCCGCAAGGCCGTGACGACGCGTGTTCTCAATGAACTGAAAAAGCGCTCTGCCGACGATGCGGAAGGTTTTGAGAAGTTCTGGGAGAATTTCGGTTCCGTGGTGAAGGAAGGCGTCTGGGAAGATGCTGAATATCGCACGGATCTTGCAGGTATCGCACGGTTCCGCTCCAGCGCGGCTGAAGGCTGGACGACACTTGCCGAGTATATCTCACGCATGAAGCCGGAGCAGGAGGCGATTTACTATCTGACCGGTGATAATGCGGATATCCTTGCGAAATCCTCCCAGCTTGAGGGTTTCCGTGCCCGTGGTCTGGAAGTTTTGCTTCTCTCGGACCCTGTGGATTCCTTCTGGCCTGATCGTCTGACCAGCTTTGAGGAGAAGAAGCTGCGCAGCATCACGCAGGGACAGGAAGATCTCGAGAAGTTCGCGGTTACGGATGAGACATCTCTGGGTGATGCTGCCGATCTGAGCGGGCTTCTTCCTGCTCTGAAGGAAGTTCTCGGAGATGAAGTGAGTGATATCCGCGCGACAGAGCGTCTGGTCAGCAGTCCTGCGGCTCTGGCGGCTTCTGCTGCCGGTCCGGACTTGCAGCTTCAGAAGCTTCTGCGGCGGAGCGGGCAGGATGTTCCGGATGTTGCACCTCTGCTGGAGCTGAACCCGCGCCATCCGCTCGTGAAGGAAATGGTCTCCCGTGCGGCATCGGGTGAGTCCGTAAAGGCTCTGTGCGGTCTTATTCTCGATATCGCTCGTATCCAGGATGGTGAGCCTCTGAAGGATCCGGCCGGCTTCTCACAGAAACTGACGGATCTTCTTACAACAAAGGGCTGATGTGGCGCCTTTTTCCTGCTGCCGGGTCGGGGAGAGACATCTTCCCGGCTTTTTTTCAGTTCAGGCTTGTAGTAAGCAGTCTGCCGGGGATGGTTGAAAGGCTGTCGGCAAGGACAATCAGCTGATGGGGAGTTGGGCGGCTTGTCCCTTTTTCGAAGGCACAGATCAGTTCCGTGTCGAGACCGGTCCGTTTGCTCAGGCCCCTTTCACTCAGACCCAGAGAAATTCTCAGGTCATGAATGTTTCTGCCAATGACCTTCGACAGAGGGTCCATCTTAAAGCCGTCCGGGTCTCTGGAGGAACAGACCATTCATCTTCCTCCACGTATAAAAAAAGAGATTATCGATTACATTTGTTAAGATGTCAAAAACCTTCTGGGCCCACCCGGCAGACCTGCACGGGAAATCAGTCAGAACAATGTCATTGGTAAGGCTATTTTAACGCTTT
>NZ_JAJJND010000098.1 GCF_029759835.1 Acetobacter sp. AN02 | reverse complement strand
GTCGAACAACCTTGGCGCATCATGTCAATCGGACTGCGCAATTGGGCGCATAGGTTCTAGCAATCAATGGTTGGTATAAGGGCCGCTTTTACAGAAGACCCGGCGGCTCGTCCGGTGCCGTGCCGCCGGCCTGCTGCATGTTCAGGAGATGCGCGGTCTGCACCAGGGCGAAATGGCTGAAGGCCTGAGGGAAATTGCCCAGCTGACGCCGTGAGGCCGGGTCATACTCCTCTGCCATCAGCCCGAGATCATTCGCACAGCCGGTCAGCTTCTCGAAATAGACGCGGGCCTCCTCAGTGCGGCCTTCGAGAATCCATGCGTCACACAGCCAGAAGCTGCAGGCCAGGAATGCGCCCTCTTCTCCGGGCAGACCATCCGCCTCCTCGCTGTCCGCCAGATAGCGCCAGACAAATCCGTTTTTGCGGAGCTGCTCCTCTATGCGCTTTACGGTACCCTTCACGCGCGGGTCCGAGGACGGGAGGAAGCCGAGCAGACTGATCTGCAGCAGGGACGCATCGACGCGGTCCGCGCCGTAATACTGCACGAAGCTGTTGATCTCCGCGTTGAATCCCTTTTCGCAGACATCGGCGTGGATTTCGTCGCGCACCCGCGTCCAGGCATCGATATTGCCTTCCAGTCCGAAATCCCGTGCGCTGGCGATGGTGCGGTTCAGCGCGAACCAGCACATGATCTTGGAATAGGTGAAGTGCTGCAGCCCGCTGCGGACCTCCCACAATCCGGAATCCTTTTCCTTCCAGACGGACATCACGCGGTTCGCCACGGCTTTCTGGAACGGCCAGGTCAGATCCATGTCCGGCAGCCCGTCGCGCCGGGCCATATCGAAAGCGCCCAGCAGGGAGCCGTAGATATCGAGCTGGATCTGGTCATAGGCACCGTTGCCCACGCGGACCGGCTTCGCCCCGCCGAATCCGGCAAGATGGGTCAGCTCATCCTCGATCAGGCGGCGCTCGCCATGCAGCCCGTACATGATCTGCAGTTCGTCGGGAGAACCGGCAGTGGCGCGCATCAGCCAGAGCAGCCAGGCATGGGCCTCTTCGGAATAGCCCGACATGACGAGGGCGTGCAGCGTCCAGACCGCATCCCTGATCCAGCAGTAGCGGTAATCCCAGTTTCTGACACCGCCGGGTTCTTCGGGCAGGGACGTCGTGGGGGCTGCGACGATGCCGCCGGTGGGGTGGTAGGTCAGGGCCTTGAGCACGAGCAGCGAGCGGCGGACGGTATCCTCATACGGGCCGGGGCAGGCGCAGCGGCTGATCCACTGACGTTCCTGCGCGATCGTGTGTCGCAGCAGGGCTGCCGGATCGCGCGGAAGGCCGGGCGTGATGTGAGAGGGGAACCACTCCAGAGTGGCGTGCACCTCCTGGCCTTCCGAGAGGGTCAGTTCAGCCGAGGTTGTATAGTCCGGGTTCGTAAGATCAATGCTGCTGCTCAGCCGCAGACCGTCCGGCCCGGCGGAGCACCAGACCGCGCCCTCGCGCCGTTCGGTCCAGGGGGCGTAGCGGCCATAGCCGCAGCGGATCCGGATTTCCGTGAACAGTTTTATCGTACCGCTGGCTCCCCGGACGATCCTGACGAGTTCATGCGTCTGGCCGTTTTCCGCGGGCGGCGGCATGAAATCGAGGATGACGGCGGCTCCGTCTGCGGTTTCGATGGTCGTTTCCAGCACCATCGTATCCGGGACATAGCGCCGGGAGACCCGTGCCTTTGCATCCGCCGCACGGAGCACCCAGCACCCGTTATCCGGCGTGCCGAGCAGCGAGGCCATGATGGCTTCCGAGTCGAAGCGCGGCATGCACAGCCATTCGATCGTCCCGGAGCGATGGATCAGCGCCGCGCCGTGCGCGTTGCCGATCAGCGCATAATCCTCGATGAGCGGGTCCTGAGCGGGGAAAGCAGCCATGTATCTTCCCTGTCCTTGAAAAGGAATCCTCGACGCCCTGAGGTAAAACGGGCATGGAGTCCTGGCCCGTAACGTGCCATGCGGACAGGAGAGTTCCCCCTGACACCGGAATGTGAAGCTGCGGCCCTGACTCTCATTGCCGAGGATCTGGCCGGTATGAAAAGCCAGGTCTGCGGTCTGGCCGGACATTTTGCGCTGTCGGCAAGGTTTCTGCCGGTCCGTATGAATGCGTTCCGCCGGCATGTTCCGGCCCGGTTCTGGCCATTCCCTTCACGCGCCGTGCGCGGCGTGCCGGAGACCGGTCCCGTGTTCAGCGTGGCCGGGAAGGGCGGGCGGGTCGGCGCGGCGCTGCGGTCTGCGATGCGGCCCGTGGTGCAGATCCAGAATCCGCGTCTGGCCCTGTCCCGTTTCGATCTGGTCGTGGCGAACGTGCATGATGAGATCAGCGGGCCGAACGTGATCCTGACCCGCACCGCATTACACGGGCTGACGCCGCAGGTTCTGGAGACGGCGCGCACGGAGTGGGCCGTGAGGCTGAAATCCGATGACCGCCCGCTTGTCGCCGTGCTGGCGGGCGGCACCAATGGCCGGTTCCGGTTCGGGGCGGAAGAGGCGCGGGCGCTGGTCCGCAATCTGCACTGCGCGCTGCGGTCGCTCAATGCACGGCTGTTTATCACGACCTCCCGCCGCACCGGACCGGAGGCGTCTGCCGCCCTGCGCGCCGCGGCTGCGGATTTCGGCGGGGAGATCTGGGAGGGCGGGGCGGATAATCCCTATCAGGGGCTGATTGCCTGCGCGGATTTCGTGATCGTCACGGCGGACAGCGTGTCCATGGTCTCGGAAGCCGTGGCCGGACCTGCACCGGTTTTCGTCGCGCGGCTGCCCGGATATTCCCGTCGCATCGGCCTGTTTCTCGAAACGCTGCGCAACAGCGGGCGCATCCGGTTTTTCGAGGATTTCCTAGAAGCCTGGCCGGTTGTCCCGCTTGACGACACGGCGGCGGCAGCTTCCGAGATCAGCCGCAGGCTCGGTCTGCCGCTGCGGCCGGAGGCCGGTTCCGGCATCCCGGATACGCAGAGCGGCGGCTGAACCTGCGGTCAGGGCGTGAGAAGATCCGCGTAGTCCGGATGGCGCCTGATCCAGGTCGTGATGTAGCTGCACAGGGAGACAACCTTCAGGTTTTTCTCCCGGGCCTGATCCAGGGCAAAGCGGGCGAGGGCTCCGGCAATGCCGCGCCCGCTGACGGCTTCGGGCACTTCCGTGTGCACGAAGGTTATGGTCCCGTCGCCGGATCTGTAGTCAATCACGCAGAGATGGCCCTCGGCCTCGGTTTCGAAACGGGATGCCCCCGGATTGTCGCGGATCTCATACATGGTGCGTTCCTCCTGAGATGACCGTCCCGGACAGTCATTTCCGGGCGATCATTCGTCGGTCCTGAGCCAGCCTGCCTTCTTGCGGAGCCATTCCAGTTCCAGACAGGCCAGAAGCCGTCCGGCCTTGGAGCTTCTGCGAAGCTGATTGCCCTGGCGTTCAAGCAGACCCCAGTGCATCAGGTCTTCCTCCACCTTGTTCGTATCATAGTGGAAGTTGTTTTCCTGAATAGACAGCAGGCGGCTGATGATTTTCGCAAGCAGCATCATGCTGTCGATCTGCCGCCCGAGCCGTTTGGTCCGGTCGCTCTGCATGTCGTGCCGGACCCGGAGATCGACATTCTCCTTCACCTGGTCCTCAAGGCAGAGGCCGACGATCCTGTATCCCAGACGGCGGAAGCGGATGGGGTACTGATCGGTGATCCACGGATCGCCGGACGGAGGATAGACCATCCATGCCACCGGGCGCAGGGCAGGGACCGGACGCAGCGGCTCATCGGCCATGTCGTCTCCGTCCTCTGTCCCGATACCTTCCGGGCTGATGCCTTCGGGCATCCCGTCCGGCGGGGTGGTGATATCCTCGGGTTCCTGCATTCCGGACCTGTTCTGTCGTTCGTCCCGTGTGTCTGGTCTCACAGAATGAGACGGGAGAGCAAGGCTTCCAGTATCAGACGACCGTGAGACGTAGTCCGCAGACCTTCCTCATCATACACTATCCAGCCCTCGCTGACGAACAGGGCGAGGGCATCGGGGGCCACGGCCCCGGACAGATCCAGCCCGGTTGTCTGCCGGAAGCTGTCCGCACGGACGCCGTCCTTGAGCCGCAGCCCCATCAGAAGCATCTCCCGGGCCTGCTCCTCCTGCGTCAGCGCGGTCTCTTCCGCCCGGGTATCCGCGCCGCCTTCGACGCGCTCCGCCCAGATCTCCGGCGCGCGATGGCGGCGGGTGGCGATGCGCTGTCCGTCCAGTGTGAGGCGGCCATGTGCGCCCGGGCCGATGCCCGCATAGTCCTCATACCGCCAGTAGGACAGATTATGGCGGCTTTCCCGGCCGGGCACGGCATAGTTCGAGACCTCATATCCCTCCAGCCCGTGCAGGGACGTCACCTCTCCTGTCAGCTCATAAAGCCGCACGGCGATGTCCTCTTCCGGCAGGACCAGCTTCCCCTGGCGGTAAAGCGCCTCGAATTTCGTGCCCGGCTCGATGGTGAGCTGATAGAGCGAGAGATGATCCGTCACGAGATCAAGCGCCCGGTTCAGTTCGGAACGCCAGGCCTCCGGCGTCTGTCCCGGGCGGGCGCAGATCAGATCGAAACTGACACGGGGAAACAGGCCGCGCGCCAGTTCCAGGGCGGCAATGGCCTGGGCGGCGGAATGGGTCCGGCCCAGAAGCTTCAGGCCGTCATCATCAAGCGACTGGATACCCAGGGAGATGCGGTTCACCCCGGCCTGACGGAAGGCGGCGAGGCGACCGGCCTCCACACTGGTCGGATTGGCCTCAAGAGTGATTTCCACCTCCGAGGCCGGGTTCAGGGCCAGGTCCGGCGGGAACAGACGGAACGCATCTCCGATCAGCTCCGCAACGCCGTCGGGCGGCATCAGGGACGGCGTGCCGCCGCCGAAGAATATCGAGGTCAGACGGCGCGGCCCGAGCCGGGCGGCTTCCCGCGCCAGCTCCGCCCTCAGGGCCGCGATGAAGCGGTCTGAGGGGATGACGTCCCGGACATGGCTGTTGAAGTCGCAGTACGGACATTTCGACAGGCAGAACGGCCAGTGAATATACAGAGCCAGCCCGCTGCCGGTCCCGGGCGGGGAAAACTCCGGGACCGCAGTTTCCGGGAGACCGGAGTGCTGCGTCACACCGAGACCTTGACCCCGAACTCCACGACCTTGTCAGGCGGAATCCGGAAGAAGTCCGTCACCGGTGTCGCGTTTCTGGCCATGAAGAGGAAAATCGACAGCCGCCAGTGCGTCATTTTCGACATAGGCGAGCGGACCAGGCGCTCACGCGACGTGAAATAGGAGGCCTGTGCGGCATCGAAATTCAGCCCCGCGGTCTTCAGATCCTGCAGCGCGCGCGGCACGTTCGGCGTTTCCATAAAGCCGTAGCGCAGGATGACGCGGCTGATATCCGGAGCCAGCTCAAGAGTGGCGGCGCGATGCCCCGGCGTGGCTTCCGGCGCGTCGATGTTCTCAACCGTCACGAACAGGACGTGATCGTGCAGGACCTTGTTATGCCGCAGATTGTGCAGAAGGCTCGGCGGCACGACATCGGGGTCCGATGTCATGAACACGGCCATGCCCGGCACGCGGATGATCGTGCGGGACTGCGGCAGCCGGGCCATGAAGGACGCCATGGGCAGCGCGTCCTGATTGCGGCGTGCGGCGATCAGGCTGCGGCCGCGCTTCCATGTGGTCATGGCCAGCGTCATGGCGCAGCCCAGCATCAGAGGCACCCAGCCGCCATCGGGGATCTTCATGGCATTGGCGGAAAAGAACGTGCTGTCGATCAGCAGGAACGGAATGAAGGTGCCGCAGACGGCGGCCGTGCTCCACCGGAACTGCAGACGGAACACCACGAAGCACAGCAGGGTGGTGCAGATGAACGTGCCGGTCACGGCGATGCCGTAGGCCGCGGCCAGACGGTCCGAGCTGCGGAAGGCAAGAACGAGGATGATCGCACCGACGGCCAGGAAGCGGTTGAACTCGGGCAGATAGATCTGGCCTTCCTCTTCCGCGTTGGTGTGGCGGATCTGCATGCGCGGCAGATAGCCGAGCTGAATGAGCTGACGGCACACCTGGAAACCGCCGGAGATGCCCGCCTGACTGGCAATCACCGTGGCGAACGTGGACAGGACCACCAGCGGGATCTGCATCCAGTGGGGGGCCATCAGGAAGAACGGATTGGCCAGCGCCTGCGGGTGCTCAAGGATCAGGGCGCCCTGGCCGAGATAGTTCAGCGCCAGGGTGGGCAGGACGAAGAAAGTCCAGGCGTAGCGGATCGGCCGGGCGCCGAAATGGCCCATATCGGCATAGAGCGCCTCAGCCCCCGTCACGCACAGCACGACGGAGCCGAGCGCGAGAAAGGAGAGAAATCCGTGGTAGATGGTGAACTTGATGGCGTAATAGGGCCAGATCGCCGCCAGAATGCCGGGGTGATGGAAAATCTGCACCAGTCCCAGCCCGCCCAGGGTTGAGAACCACAGCAGCATGACCGGCCCGAACACGGCACCGACCTTTCCGGTCCCGATCCACTGCATGCTGAACAGGCCGATCAGGATTGCGATGGCCATCGGCAGGATGAAATCCCCCGCGGCGGGAATGGAAATCTCCAGCCCCTCAATGGCCGAAAGCACGGAAATGGCCGGGGTGATGATCCCGTCTCCGAAGAACAGGCAGGCCCCGGTGATGCCGATCATGCCGAGCGCATAGCGCCAGCGGAGATGCGGTGTGGCGCGCTGGGCAAGGGAGGCCAGGGCGAGAATACCGCCCTCTCCGTTATAATCCGCGCGCATGACCAGCAGGACGTATTTGATCGTCACGATCAGGATGAGCGTCCAGAAGATCAGCCCCTCGATCCCGAGAATCTCCCAGGGCTGTGCCTGATGATGTCCTGAGATCGCCTGGATCGTGGAGCGCAGCGCATAAAGCGGGCTGGTTCCGATATCGCCATAGACAACACCGAGCACGCTGAGCACGGCCGCAAAGCCGACCGGAGCCGCCATATGGCTTGCCGTATCGGCGGCATATTCGCGCATCTCGGGCGTGGCGGGCGCGGCAGCGGCCTCGCCGGTTCCGGCCGTATCGCCTTTCGGAACCTCGCCGGAAGGTTCGGAAGAATCGGACTCAGTCGTCATGCAAGGACTCCGCTGACACGTCGATCAGAACAGAAAAAAATCCGGCCCGGAAGCTGCGAAAACGGCCGCAGCCCGTGTTGCCGGTCCCGCGGAAAGCGGCACGCAGAGCCGTTCCGCATATCAGGAGCGCTGCCCGAATATGGCAGTCCCGACGCGGACGTAATCGGCTCCGGCCATGATCGCGGCCGGGTAATCCGCTGACATACCCATAGAGCACACCGGCAGTCCATGCCTGTCGGCCAGAGTACGGAGATAGCTGAAATGCGGAGCGGGATTACCATCCGCCGGAGGGATGCACATCAGCCCTTTGAGGGCGGCTCCGAAGCGGGCCCGGCAGTCACGGATGAAGCCGTCCGCCTCCGCCCGGCAGACCCCGGCCTTCTGCGCCTCATCCCCCGTATTCACCTCAATGAGCAGATCCGGCACCCGGCCCGCCTTCTCCGCCGCCTTTGCAATGGCGTCCGACAGGGAGGGACGGTCCAGGCTTTCGATCATATCCGCGATCCGCACGGCCTCTGCCGCCTTGTTCGTCTGTAGCCCGCCGATCAGATGCAGCCGCAGATCGGGCCAGCGCTCACGCAGGGGCGGGAATTTCGCGGCGGCTTCCTGCACGCGGTTCTCTCCGAACACGCGCTGCCCGGCATCCAGTGCCGCGATCACGGCTTCCTGCGGGTGAAATTTGGAGACGGCAACCAGCGTGACGGCCTCTGCAGACCGGCCCGCCGCCTGTGCGGCGGCAGCAATCCGCTCCCGCACCTCATGCAGCGCGCTGCCGATCCGGCCGGTTTCCTCCGGAGAGAGGGGGGAATGTTCGGATGACATAATCTGACACATTGCGCGCACCGCGTATCCCGTCAAGTCAGGGCGGGTTCGCTTGCCTGCATGCATGGAGCTTCCGGTTATGATGACGTAAGCCTGAAGGGTAATCGGGAGAAGTTACAGGGATATGAGCGGAACACAGACAGCCGGAAATGCAGCATCTCAGCCGCCGGCCAACACGGACAAGACTCTCAGTGCCGGAGGAAGAGCGGCAATCGCGGCGCGTGAAGCCACAAGGCACGATTCCTAATAATGATCAGAATAATAATTGTACAATAGGGGTCGAGCAGTTACTTCATCAGGGTCCATGTAACGAACAGGATTCGAGGCTGCATCTGACAGATGAACAGATTCAACGGCAAATGGATTCGGATGTCCGAAGGTTCTCAAAAGCCGTTCGCAGGGGCATTCCGGCAAGAGATATAACGCAGAATCAGTTCGATGCTCTTGTGAGTTTCGCTTATAATGCCCCTCATCGTGTGACTGAGCACGCTCTTGAACGGGTTAACGCCGGTGATGATGCGGCAGCTTTGCAGATTATGAGGAGTGCCAATAAGACGCATGTAAAAATTAACGGTCATATACACTTTCAGGTATCTTGAGGTCTTGTAAACCGGCGTGATGAAGAGACGCTGCAGTATCAGAGGCCATGATGTATCGTATCGTTTTATTGTTAGGTTCTGTTGACAAAAGACGGTAGCCACAATTTTACGGCTGCGAGGTTAAGAAAGGCGAGAAACGATATTCTTGT
>NZ_JAJJND010000097.1 GCF_029759835.1 Acetobacter sp. AN02 | reverse complement strand
ACAAACTCAAATCTACTTTCCTCGCAGCCGTGCAGTTCGCCTCAATCATCATACTGCTTAACTGACGACACGCCGTAACAAAGAGATAAAATATCCCGGGCAGACAGAAGAAAAAACCATTTCACACGGAATACTGACCGCTGATCCTGCTGAAAGCATGATCAGAGAATAACCCTGTGATAGCGTCCGCCAAGTCCCGTCAGAAGCTCATAACCGATCGTTCCGGCAGAAGAGGCCGCCTCATCAATCGAAAGATGCGGACCGATCAGGTCCAGCAGAACCCCCTCGCGAATCAGCCCCTCCGGCGCACCGGTCACATCTACACACAGGGAATCCATCGAAATCCGCCCGGTCACAGGCAGATGCAGTTCCGGATGAGACGGCAGGCTGACACGCGCCCGCCCGCCGGCGCTGCGGAGATAGCCATCCCCATACCCGATTCCCAGCAGCGCAATCCGCGATGCCCGCCCGGCGACAAACGCAGCGCCGTAACCGACAGCCTGGCCGGCCTGCACATCACGCGTCTGGATCACACGCGCAGACAGCCGGATCACCGGGCAGACAGGGGAGAGGGCATAAGGCGTGGGATTGACGCCATAAAGCGCAGCCCCCGGCCTGACCAGGTCAAAATGCCAGTCAGATCCGAGAAACAGGCCGGACGATGCGGCAAGACTGTAAGGAGCAGGCGGGAGAAGACCGCGCAGGCGCTCAAACTGAAGAAGCTGCGCCCGATTGGCCGGATGCTCCGGTTCATCAGCGCAGGCGAGATGGCTCATGACCAGACTGACATCAATACCCGAAAGAGCGTCAGATTTCCGGGCAAGCCCGTGCAGATCAGCCTCACTCAGACCAAATCGCGCCATCCCTGAATCGATCTGCACAACCGCAGGCAGACTGGACTCACGGGACTGGGCAAGGGCACTCCATTCCGCAATCTGATCAGGACTGTTCAGCACGGGGATCAGCCCGGCTGCATGCAGATCACCGGCAGTCCCCGGAGGAGGACCATGCAGCACGAGCACCGAAGCATCAGAGGGAAGGAGAGGGCGAAGCACCATGCCTTCCGCAAGATGCGCCACAAAGAAATGACGGCATCCCGCACCGTAAAGCGCCGGAGCGATATTCTCCACGCCCAGCCCGTAGGCATCCGCCTTCACAGCCGCCGCCGCCTTCACACCGGGACCGATAACCCTCAGAACTCTCCGGTAATTCTCGGCTACAGCAGACGGATCGATCGTCAGAATACCACCGGCCCGATCCGCAGCCGGAGACGGAACATCAGATGCCATGATCTTTCGCTCCGGGTACACCTTTGCTGGTCGAATACTCAAAGTGCAGCACAGTTTCCGGATGTATGATCGGGTGAATCGCGTGCGCCGCCATAGCTCCCTCACTGAACCCCTGCAGGATCAGTTTCAGCTTGCCGGGATAGGTCGCAACATCGCCGATCGCAAACACGCCCGGCAGGGACGTCTCACAGGTTGACGGTGTCACCGGGACTGTTGAGCGGATCGTATCCATACCCCAGGTCGCAACCGGCCCGAGATCCGTGGCAAGACCGAAAAATGCCAGAAGATGATCTGCTTCGAGAAGACGCGTCTCTCCTTCAAGTGTCGAAACCTCAACCCCCGTCAGACGGCCGTCTTCTCCCGAAAGCCCATGAAGCTGCCAGGGCGTCACCTTCTCGATGGTGCCTTCAAGAACGGCTTCCTCCATCAGGCGAATACTCTCAGGCGCAGCCCGGAATTTGTCACGACGATGCACAAGATAGATTTTTTTCGCGATACCGCGCAGCTCAAGCGCCCAGTCGAGCGCGGAATCTCCGCCTCCGGCAATCACCAGTGTCTTCCCAGAAAACTCGTTCCGACGACGCACGTAATACTGAACGCCGCCTGAGACCTCATAGGCTTCAATACCGGCCAGCGGCGGCCGGTTCGGCCCGAAAGCCCCGGCTCCGGCAGCAATGATCACCGCACCCGCGTGGATCTCATCGCCTTTCGATGTCTTCAGGACAAACCGGCCGCGATGCCCCGAAAGCGCCTCAACCCGCCGCCCCAGAAGCCTGGGAACAGAAAACGGTGCAATCTGACGCTCAAGCGCCTCAACCAGAGCCGCGCCCTCAATCGTCGGATGGGCCGGAATGTCATAGATTGGTTTTTCCGGGTAAAGCGCCGCGCACTGACCACCCGTCTCGTCCAGAGCATCGATCAGAAGACAGCGAAGCTTCAGCATGCCGCACTCAAAAGCAGCAAACAGACCCGTCGGACCCGCGCCTATGATGGCAACGTCAGTCTCAATCACGCGGGAAGAATCTGGGGAAGAGATATCAGATGACATGAATGGCCCGGAAACTGAAGACAGACAGGGACGCAGACAGGACCGTCAGGCCGGAGTGACAGTTCTGACGCGCCCCGGAAAAAAGGCTGGAACTGCCCGGCAGAAAAACGACCCCGCCACAAGAGCGGGGCCGCAGGAACTCAGGACGCTGTCTTCTCGACAACCGGCTTCTGAGCTTCGGTAAGCATTTCCAGCTGACCCGTAATCTGACCGCCATCCTCAACCTTGAGACGCTTGCAGGTGGCCTTGCCCAGCAGACGACCCGTCTGGCTGACCGTCAGGCTGCCGCGCACGGTCAGCGTACCGTCAACCGTTCCGGCAATCTCGGCATCCTCAACCTCAACGCCGCCACGGAACAGACCGCCCAGAGCAACGGACAGCTCCTTGGCGATGATCATGCTGGACTCAACAGTGCCCTCGACAACCAGACGCTCGGCATCCTGAACGGTGCCCTGAACGCTGATGCCACGCCCGACGACGAGCGTACGGCGATCGTCTTCTTTCCTTGCGGGATCGGCGCCGCCGGCACGCGGCGCACCGGAAGGAACGACACCCGGAGGCACGGAAGAGCCGCCTCCGGCAGCAGGGGTCGGAGCAGGCGGAAACGGAGGACGGTTCATCTGTGTGCTGTCCTTGGACTGGGAAGGTGTTGAGGGAGAAGACGCGGCAGCAGGCTTTTCCGGGCTTTTCTGAGCCGGAGCAGCCGCTTTCTGGTCGTTCGGGAACAGGGCATCACGTCCGCCTGACGCAGTAGAAGCCTTGGCAGGCGGGGCAGCCGGAGTTGGTGTGGCCGGCTTGGATTCTTCAGGTTTCTGACGCTTAAATAACAAGGCACGGCCCCCCGGTGTGGCTCTTCTGAAATGGCCAGGTTCTTCTGAACCTCTGACATAAAAAGTGCAGCACGTCCCCGCCCTGTCAGCAGACGACAGACGTGCAGCGGAGCAGCTGTTCCCCGAAGAGTTATACCCCTCACGCGCAGCGCGGCAAGGCAGGAATGTTACTTTTTTTGCGCTTTTCCGGTTCCGTGTCCGTGCGGTGGAGCTTTGCGCGCAGAACAGGTAAGACCGGTCCGCCACTACACCGGAGACCCGCCGCACAGCCTGCGTCTCCGCAGATAACAGGGAAGGCAGTCGCACGGATCATGAATATAAAGTACGATATTCTCGGAATCGGGAACGCGATCGCAGACATCCTGGCTCCTGTGGAGCAGGGATTTCCCGAAAAGGAAGGGCTCGTGCCCGGCAGCATGACCCTCATTGACGCTGACCGCATGCAGGCCCTCCGTGCCAAAATCCGGCCGGAAGCGGAAATGGGCGGCGGCTCGGTCGCCAACAGCTGCGTCATCGCCGCACAGCTGGGCGCAACGGTGGCCTATCTCGGAAAGGTCGCCCGCGACGACGCAGGCACGAAATTCGGCTCGGACCTTCGCGCCAGTGGCGTGGATTTCCCATCCGCCCCCCTCGACGGTCACGCGGAGGAAAACCTCGCGACAGCCTGCTGCATCGTGCTTGTAACGCCCGACGGACAGCGCACCATGTGCACCTATCTCGGAGCCTGCACGAGCTTCAGCCCAGACGATGTTCTCGCCGACAGGATCGAAGCAGCAAAAATTATCTATCTGGAAGGTTATCTCTTCGATCCGCCGCACGCACAGGAAGCTTTCCGCCGCGCCGCAACCCTCGCTCACCGGGCCGGAAGCAAGGTCGCACTCAGCCTCTCAGATCCGTTCTGCGTCGGGCGGCACAGAAAAGCGTTTCAGGAGCTCGTCGAGGGACATATCGACATCCTCTTCGCAAACGAGGACGAAATCTGCGCCCTGTGCCAGACCGAGGATTTCGAGGCTGCCGCTTCAAAGATCGGAACGGAAACGGACCTCACCGCCCTTACCCGCTCGGGGGAGGGCAGTGTGATCCTGAACAAAGGCCAGAGACTGAATATCAGCCCGGTGCCGACAAAGGTGGTGGACACGACGGGCGCGGGCGACGCCTATGCAGCAGGATTCCTCGCGGGCCTGACATCCGGTCGCACACTTGAGGAATGCGGTCGGCTTGCATCAGTGGCGGCCTCGGAAGTTATCTCTCACTTCGGCGCACGCCCCCAGGGAAATCCCTGGGAAGACATGATCAGCTGAACCCGGAAGGATCTCAGCCGGGAGACGGATCAACCCAGCCGATATTTCCGTCATCCCGCCTGTAGATCACGTTCACCTGGCGGCTTGCGCTGTTGCGAAACACCAGAAGCTGCCGGTCGGCAAGATCCATCCGCATCACGGCATCACTGACCGACAGAAGAGGCATATCCGTCTGCTGCTCGGCTATGATCGTGGCATAAGGCCCCGGACTGTCACCCTCCGGAAGAGATTCACTCTCTGCAGGATGCTCGTTCTGCCTGAGCACATAACTGCGCGCTGTCTCGGGCCGGTTCCGCCGCCCGGACTGGCGGGACAGCGTATGAACCCTGCGGCGATACCGCCTCAGGCGACGGGCGATATGCTCCGCAGCATCATCAAAAGCCCCGTTGGCATCGCCAGCCTCTCCCTCTCCGCGAAGAGTGAGCCCCTGTCCGGCATGGACATTGATGTCACAGGTAAAAAAAGAGCGGGCCTTGCTGAATGTCACATCAGCATCAAGCATATTTTCAAAATACCGTCCGGCAATCAGATTCAGGTGGGATGAGACACGCTCCTTAAGAGCATCAGACAGGCTGATCTGCTTACCGGAAACTTGAATATTCATCAGACAGGCTCCTTTCATCAGGAAAACCGGTCGCCTGAGTTCTCTGACAGCGCAGCGCGCCGTCCGTAACAGGCGGCTTTCAAAATATGCTGCATCAGGAAACAGTCAGAAGGACTGCCTCCTGATAATCAAGTCTAGGCATAAACCATACGAAGCTGTCTACATAAAAATGTCACACATAGAAAAATCATTATAAATAAAGGATTTTTTAATAAATTCCTGAAATTTCCCTGCCGACTCAGTCAGAGGCCGCCTCACGACGCGTCTGCTGCAGAACCGAATGGGTCTTGATCAGATAAAGCGCGAAAATAATCCCGTAAGCCACGGCATTGGTCAGCGCTGCCCCGTTAATTCCCGCCAGCCGCATGAGGAAAAAGAGAGCCGGAATACAGGCCGTCGTCGCAATGATCTTCACGACCAGCAGATATCTGATCTTCCGCATGACCGTAAGAAAAGGCTCGAAGGGAATCTGGGCAATATCCAGCATCGCGCTCAGCGCAAGGATGGAGGTCAGGACATGACCGTCATCAATATGCTTATGGAGCATGAAATCCAGAACATGCCCGCCGATCAGGAACGCCACGACAACGACAAGGACCGAAAACAGACAGATCGTCTTGAGAAGGCGGCGGACAACCTGCCCCAGGCCGTCCCAGTTCCGCTCATCCCGCAGCTTCACAAACTCCGGATAAATGGCAGGAATCATCATGACGGCCGGTTTGACCATCGCCTTGGTGATCTGATTGCCCACGCGGTAAATCGCAGCATCGGCAGTACCAAGCCAGGTCCCCACCATCAGCGTGGAAATCTGCCGGAAAAACGATTCCAGAATCTGGCTGAAGCTCGTCCCGAACGTAAATTTCCAGATCCCGGGAATCCGCTCGCCCGGCATGAACAGAAGCCGCCACGGGAAGGGAGACGCCACCTGATCGCGGATCAGAAGTGCAGCCACCCCCGTACAGGCAGCAAAAACAAGAAACAGGGACAGGCTCCAGCTGAACAGGAAGAAGCCCAGCCCGTAATGCATCTTATATCCGATATAGGTGGCAATTGTCCTGACGGCCGTGCCCGCGAACTCAACAGTTGTGGACATCTTAAACCGGCCCATCAGACGCATGATGCCCAAAGACCAGTCGGTGTTCATGAAAAGCAGGGTCGGCATGGACCAGGCCGCAATCACACACACGTCATGCGACCAGCCCATCAGGCTCCCGAACAGGAAAATCCCCGCCAGCCCGACCAGGAGAGCAACGATGCTGCTCATCACATCAACACGGATGCAGAACGCGAGAATCGTATAGAAGCCGCGCTGCTCCCTGTTCCTGAAATAGGACGAGCCGTAATGGAGCAGGGACTGCCAGGACTGAAGCTGGGTCAGATCCGAAACCAGCATCACATAGGTGATGATCAGCATCATCACCCCGAAAGAATCGAGCCCAATCGTCCTGACCGTCCACGGAATGAAGGCAAAACTGCAGACAGCGTTGAGAATCCGGCCGACAATCAGAACGGACGTATTCCCGAGAATACGTGAGTAGGCAGATTTCTGGCCCTTCTCATCAGCGATATCCGCTGCCGGGCCGGTGTCTTCAGGCTTGTCCATGCGGGCGTCTATACCGGGTCGGATGCGCGCGTCCACCCCGCGCCATCTGATATCATCTCACGTCTCAGGCGTTCAGCTCGCCGATATTCGGGCGGCCGAGCATCGCCATCAGCTCCTTACGCGTGTCGGAATTCTCCCGGAAAACTCCCGTCATCCGGCTGGTAACCATTGAGACGCCGGGCCGGTGAACACCGCGCGTCGTCATGCACTGATGACCGGCCTCAATAATCACGGCCGTCCCCTGAGGCTCCAGAACCCGGTCAATCGCATTCGCAATCTGGGCGGTCATCCGCTCCTGAATCTGCAGACGCTTGGCATAGGCATCAACCAGGCGGGCCAGCTTGGAAATCCCCACAACGCGCCTGCGCGGAAGATAGGCCACGTGAGCCCGCCCGATGATCGGAGCCATATGATGCTCGCAATGGCTCTCGAAACGGATATCGCGCAGCAGCACGATCTCATCGTAATCCCCGACTTCGGAAAACGTCCGGGCAAGGATATCATCGGGGCTGTCATTATATCCCCGGTAAAATTCCTCATAGGAACGCACGACACGGGCCGGTGTATCTGCAAGCCCCTCGCGGGAGGGATCCTCGCCCGCCCAGCGAAGGAGCGTGCGGACAGCCTCCTCGGCTGCTTCACGGGTGGGACGGTCTGAGGAAGGATTCTGTGTCATGAAAACCGGAATCTGCTGTTTCAGTGAAGAGTGGATGACTGGAACGGGCTGTCCAGACTGAATGCCGGAATCCGCACCTCGAAAAGCCGCCCGCCAGGCTGCTCCGTCATTGTATAGGTACCGCGCATGATGCCGCCCGGCGTATCCAGAGACGCACCGGACGTATACTCAAAACCGGCCGCAGGCGTAAGAACCGGCTGCTCCCCGACAACACCTTCGCCCCGCACATGCTCCGTCCGGCCCGCAGCATCGATAATCTCCCAGTGACGGCCCAGAAGCTGAATCGTGCTGCTGCCATGATTCTCGATGCGTATGCGATAGGCCCAGCAATAGACACGGTCGGAAGGCTCGGACTGATCCTCCAGCCAGAATGCCTGAACAAGCACGCGGACAGATTCCGTCGTGGCCTCATAGACAGGAGTGCCCTCCGTGTCTCCGGGAAACTCAGGCTCCTGTCCGGGCATGCCGGGCGGGAACGGACGCCGGTGCGACATGATCGTCTCCTGCCTCATCAACTCGACAGAACCCGCAGGACAGCAGACCACGCACGCACGCCCCCCGGAAAGGAGGTGCAGATTCTGCCGCCCGTCTAACAGGTTCCTGCGCGGATGTCGTCAGAAGAGATGACGGAGCAGGCATTAAAAAAACCCGGCAGGATAATCTGCCGGGCCTTGAATTCCGTCCGGAATTCGGAGCGGATCAGACACTCGGGGGAAATTCCACCAGAGCGAAGTTATTGCTGACCGCATCTCCGATGGAAGAAAGAGCGCCGGCAAGAACGGAGATAGCGGTAGAAAGTCCTGTCAGAGCGTTGGAAGCAATCGTCAGCGGGCTGACAATGGTAGAAATCAGGTTTTCGTTAATAAAAGAGGCGGCCGCATTATAAAGTCCGGCATTAAATCCTCCGAAAACTCCGAAGGTCGCACCGACAACATCGGGGGAAAGAGAAGAAAAGAAACCGCCACCCGCAACGATTTTTGTCTGCTCGAAGGAGAGTTCCTGAATGGCCATGATGTTTATTCCGTCTGATGATGTTTGTTGAGCAGATGAATACTGACGCGGATCGAAAAGTGTAACGAATAAAATCGTAAAATAAAAGAAATAGAATTATTTTATGATAAATTTCCGATAGAAATACTTTATTTATATTGTATAAAAAATAAAACATATGGAACAATTATTAATATTATTTTAATAATCGAGGCGAAAAATCCCGAAATCCGGACATAAAAAAAGCCTGATGAGAAAACTTACCGGGCCAGATCCACGAAGGAAGTCCTGAATCAGATCAGGAGAACTGCAGCGTCCGGAGACCGTTGAAAATTCCCTGCAGGATGGAGGTGCGAACGGCGCCCGCGATGGCGTGCCTGTCTGCAGGCTGGCTGCACCACTATGGCGCACCCCTCCAGCAGAGCACCTGCTGCGTTGCAGAGACCGGTATCAATACCGGCCACGATTTCGTACTTAAACAAAGGACAAAAAAATAAAAAAACATTTATATTACGGCGTGTCGTCAGTTAAGGGCTGCGCGTGTGCCGTGAGTGTTGTACTTTCCGGCTTCCTGTGCAGACTGTTTT
>NZ_JAJJND010000096.1 GCF_029759835.1 Acetobacter sp. AN02 | reverse complement strand
AAACGCTTCGATTTGTTGCTCATGAATTCTTCTTACCTCTCGGGTCGTTCTGTCTCCACAAAACCCGGGGCAATTCAATCTCCAGATCCTTCAGTTCACAGTGGATCGCATTCAGACCTGCTTCCTCGGCCCATTGTCTGTAGAAAAGTGCATGCGTCCTGTCCTCGGTATTATCAGGATATGGCACGATATGTACCGTGTGATGGATCAGACCCTTCTGCCGGAGATGGCGGAGGCGATCAGTCAGAAGAGCGGCATCCAGAGCGGCGTGAGTATGTGGCCAGCCTCTCCGGCGGTGCCACACGGTCTGCATGCGCGTGCTTTCGGGCAGGGTTGCGGGCGTGTCGGCATTATATTCGATCAGCTTCGGCTGTCCGCCGCACCATGCCAGATCGAAACGCCCGATCACGAAAGGATCTCTCCGCTGCCAGGACTGACGGACGGTGTCCTGAACGGCACGGGGGATGAAAAATTCATCCAGCCCGCCCTCACGCCCGACGGCATCCTGCACCACGTCGAGGCAAAGATCATGGAGTGTCTCCGTAACCTTGCGGATCAGGGCAAGGGCAGAGGCATCGAACTCATAACGGACATCTTCCCGCCACGCGAAACTGCCGTCTGAATTCCGGTAATAGTCATATCCGAGACGGTCTGCCTGTGCCATCCAGTCCGGTCGTTCGCGTGAGGGTACGCGTCTGAGGCGAGGCATATCCTGACCTTATTCGCCTCCGCCTCCGGAATGTCCCGCTGCGCTTTCCCCGAAACCGGCATGACCGGCAGATTCTGCCTCTCCGGCGCCTTCAGCCGAGAAGGATTTTCTGAACCAGGAGACGTCGGATACGTGGGCAGCCCCATGTCCTCCTGAAGATGTTTCCTCGGTACAGTCCTCGGAATCCTGCTGCTGATCGGAGGCATTGCGTGTGGCGGCACGGCAGGAGGAAGCACCCGTTCTCTGCTCGTGCCGGTAGTGAGAGATAAAGAACCCGAGGAGCATCACCGCTGATATAAAGCAGGCATTGAAAAGAATATTTTTCTTCATCGAATCTTTCGGTTCAGAAGCTCTTGTGCGGGCAGTCTGAACATATTTCAGGAGAAATAATATTTAAATAAACACAAATAAATAAATATATTAATCTATATTTATTCATATTTATAATATATAGAAAATTTATGATCCCGTCTGAACAATGCGATTCCGGAAAAGTTTGTTGCATAGCGGAGGCTTTCATTCAGCCTGAGTATTACTTTCCGTAACAATATGAACGGATTACGAAGCCGTTGACGGATGAGGAGATTGAGAAAATCTCCCGGATATCAGGGAAAACAATCGGTCGATCCCGAAAGGAAAGTGGCCAGATCGTGCGGATCGGTCTGCTTGACAAATGAATTTCAGACAATATCAAGGTGATAATGATTATCATTATCATACCGAGGATCGAGATCAGGTGGCCGCTTTCCTAAGACAGAGTTTTCTGTCCGCAACATGCTTCGGCATTATTACTGTTGTACTGTGCGAAGTTTCTCCGGCATATGCGGCTGACGTCGGAGAAAATGTATCCCATAAAAAAGAAAACTACGATAATTACAATAAAAAGAAACACAAACACAAAAAAACAGACAGTTCGAGAGAAGATATTATTGTCAAAGGCGACCGGTCTACCCGCAGGGTTTACACAATAAAAAACACAAGCATTTCCACGGGACTGAATATGTCCCTGCGCGAAACCCCTCAGACTGTTACAGTTATTACGCGTCAGCTTATGGATGATCAGCAGATCAACACCCTGGACGATGTCATGAACACCACCTCAGGTGTGACATCCCAGCAGAGTGACAATGCGGGAAGAACGACCTACCGGGCCCGTGGCTTTGATATCACGAACTACCGGATCGACGGGATGCAGGTCGACGGCAGCACCAGTTTCAGTGGTGTCGGCTCCACCATGAACATGGATCTTTACGATAACGTCCAGATTGTCCGCGGAGCGAACGGACTGATGGGAGGGACGGGCGATCCGTCTGCCACGATCTACCTGCAGCGGAAGCTTCCGACGAAAAAACTTCAGGTCGGCGGCCTGCTGCGTCTGGGCAACTGGAACGAGCGGCGGGTGATGGCTGACGTGAACACTCCGATCACGAAATCAGGGTCGGTCCGCAGCCGCTATGTGTTCAGCTGGGATGATACGGACACATTCCGCCAGCGCGAGCATGTGAACAGGATCGGTGCCCTTGCAAGCTTTGCTGCCGATCTTTCCGTCCGGGATACGCTGAATTTCGGGTTTCAGTATGAGCGTACCCGCACTGACGGCGCCTCATGGGGCACGAACGTGCCGATCTGGTATGCCGACGGCACGCCGACCCATCTTTCCAGGAAGACCAATCCGGCCGCGGACTGGAGTTATTCCTTCCAGGAAATGTATACGGCTTTCATAAATTACGACCATGATTTCGGAGCCGGATGGCATCTGAAGGTCGGGTATATGCGCACGCAGAGTGATTCCACCAGTAATCTCGGTGTTGCCAAGATCAATAACGCGGCAAGAAATGTCGGAGGTTATGCAGGGTTCTGGAATCAGGACGGAACCGGCGCCTATCTGAATGCCCTGCACAGTGAATATTCCGATGCCCGCGACAATGCCGATGTCCGGTTTTCCGGACCGATGCATCTGTTCGGCCGGGAGCATCAGCTTGCGTTCGGGTTCAACGGATATAATGACGAACTGACGACCTACACATTCAGCAATGCCATCGGGAACTGTAACATCAATGGCGTAACGCCATACTCGGCCTGTCAGTATCGTTCAGCCGGTCTGCCCGTTGAAAACTGGCAGACATGGGACGGATCCTATCCCGGCTTCAACACCTATCGTACGCACGCAAGGCTGGTTGAGGTGACGCGCAACTATGGTGCCTATGCTTCAGGGCGCTTCATTCTCGCAAAGGGACTTTCCCTGATACTCGGCGGACGTGTCAGCACGTATGAAGCCTACAGCGGCAACTTCAACGTCTCCAATCGCTATACAGCTGCGGGGGGCGGTAATCGTCAGAATGCCGTCCTTACGCCCTATGCCGGTATAGTCTATGATCTTACAAAGAATTTTTCCATCTACAGCAGCTATACCAATATATTCACGCCGCAGTCATCAATGCGGGATGCCAACAATCAGTCTCTGGCACCCGTCATGGGGAAAAGCTACGAAGCCGGTATCAAGGGCGCGTTCTATCATGATCGCCTCAATACATCCCTTGCCTTTTACCGGAACGATCAGAACAACGTGGCTCAGTCCACCGGCGCGGTGAATGATATCACCGGAAACACGATTTATGAATCCGTCAGCGGTGTCAGATCTCAGGGGATTGATTTCGACGTATCGGGAATGCTGCTGCCGGGATGGAACATCTTCTTCGGATACAGCTATCTGGATACAAAAGGTCTGGCCTATCAGCAGGATCCCAGACATCTGGTCCGCCTGACCACAAGCTATACATTTTCCGGCGCTCTGCATCGCCTGACCATCGGAGGAGGTATTTCCAGCCAGACCAGCTCCCAGTGGCCGACCAATCCGGGCCGCCCGCTGGGGAACGGCAAGTATGACAACTCCAACATCAGGACCAACGGCTATACGCTCATCAACCTGATGGCCCGCTACAGGGCAACGGACTGGCTGGATATATCAGGGAACATCACGAACCTGACGGATAAGACATATTACCATCAGGCCGGCTTCTATGATGGCTATATCTTCGGTCAGCCCCGCACGTTCAGCTTCACATTGCGCGGTCACTACTGAGACCCGTCTGAACAGGCGGGTGTAAAATATCCGCCTGTCAGGGTGAAGGAAGAACCGTAAGATGCTGTTTTTGTGTAATTTCAACCTTCCGGAGGGCTGAGCGCTCCGAAGGCGTGCACAGCGTTACGGCCCAGCCTGTTTTTCCAGCACGCCCGGTACGACCGATACGGTGGATATAGGTTTCAGGCGTCTCAGGCGGAGAGAGGCTGATGATCTGCCGCACCTGCCCGATATCAAGCCCGCGTGCGACCAGATCTGTCGTAATGAGGATCGTCGCCCGGCCGGATCGGAAGCGGTCCGTGGCCTTATTGCGCGCTTCCTGATCCATTCCGCCATGAAGCGTGACAACCGAAAGCTTTGCACTGCGGAGCTGTCTGAATGTCGCTGCGGCTTCCTCTCTCGTATTTGCAAACACGATGCAGCTCTGATCCGGGCGCTGCAGGAGCAGGGTGCGGAGAATGTCAGGCTTCTGTCTTGCCTCGGTGAAGATAACGCCCTGACGGACAGACGGACGTATCTTTCCGTCTGCGGTCGAGGTCTGTGCCGGTGCTGCCCTGATGGTCAGAGGTCTGTGCAGGAGATCCTGCATGACCGGTCTGAGATCGTCAGGAAACGTGGCGGAAACCATGATCATCTGCCGAGGCAGGGGTGTACGGTCCAGAATATGGAGTGTTTCATCCAGAAACTCTGTATCCAGCAGCCTGTCAGCCTCATCCAGAACAATCCTGCCAACCTGAGGAAGAGGAGAGTCTTTGCGTCCGGCAAGATCAACAAGGCGTCCCGGTGTCGCAATCAGGATGCGCCAGTACGGGGTCTCTTCTTCCTCATCCTCACGAGCGGCATCCTTCTGCCCGCCATAAAGCGCAAGGGCCGGCAGAGACAGATCTTTCGTGAACTGCTGCACCACACGTGCAATCTGACGGCAGAGTTCTCTGGTCGGCACGAGAATCAGCAGGAGAGGCGAAACCTCCTCCGGCTCACGCAGGAGCAGGGAGATCAGCGGCAGAAGATAGGCTGCGGTCTTGCCCGTGCCGGTCGGAGCCGTAGCCACGACGTCCCGTCCGCCGGAGATGGCCGCAAAGGCCTCCTTCTGGAATTCGGTCAGGTCGCTGATACCGCCGTGTTCAAGATTACGGCGCAGCGTGATGTTCAGTTCGGGGGCAGGCAGTTCAGACACAGGAATAATCCGCGATAGCCGGTTCGCAATCCTCCCTAGAAACAGGGAAACGGCCCCGTCCGCAAGACGGGGCCGTCGGTTCTGTCAGAATGATACTGTTTTTGCCAGGCCGGAACGTGGTTCAGGCGGCTCGTGCAAAAGCCGGAAAGTCATCATTCTGTCCTGAGCGGCTGACATAGGGCGGGATCTGGATTGCAGACCATGTAATCGCGTGGCCGACCGGCAGCGGCTCTTCTCCTGCGCGCTCTCTCAGCGGGGTGCAGATTTTCTTTCGTTCGCATGATGTAATAAACTGAGATCTTCTATGAATAAAGTTTCGGCTTCTTCCCTGAATTTCTGCAGAAGAACGAATACTAATTCCATTTTTATAAAGTAAAATTGAAAGATTTTGATCCATTTCGGAAGACAATTCAACTTTTTTAGACATATTTAATTTTCCAGAGGAAGAGTTGGTGAACGATTTGTATTATTCCCGGCTCTGTCCGAAAGAAAAGGATTGGTTTAACGAATAATTAACGAAAAAAGAATCTTGACGAACAAATGTATAAAAATGAAGAAAATAATATAAAAATATACTTTTATGAGCTATAAAAAAGAATACAATTATTTTTTTATTCTTATTTTAAGAAAAAAATTATGTATGTTCATCTCATACGACACGCAGGATGTCGGTATCTGCCCGAATCATCGGGGGCAGATGCAGGCTCCGCTGTCAGATTCCGGCGAATATGTGGCGTAATCCGCGCGATAAAAAGTTATGAGCAGAGCCCGGCAAGGCAGGACAGGCCGATCAGAAGCCCGATTTCCCGGTTCAGACGGAACTGACGGAGACAAAGAGCGGGATCGTCTGTCTTCACCGTCAGAGCCTGCCGGATCAGCATAAACGCCGGAATGATCAGCACGGGCAGGAAAGCCTTTCCCGCTTCGGCAAGAAGTCCGGCCGTGATCAGCAGAGCTATGGCGGAGACGTAGCAGACCAGAATGAACGGTACTGCTCTTCCGGCCATCAGCCGTGAAGTGGATTTAACGCCAATACGGGCATCGTCTTCCATGTCCTGGAAGCCGTAAATCGTATCGAACCCGAGTTGCCACATGATCGTGCCCGCATAGAGAGCAATCATGGCTGCATCGATCCGCCCCGTGGCGGCAACGTATCCCAAGGGTGCGCCGAAACCGAAGGTAAAGCCCATCACCAGCTGCGGCCACCATGTAAACCGCTTGGCAAGGGGATAAAGCGCCACGAGGATCAGGGAGAGTGCCCCGAGAATCTGTGCCGCAGGGTTGAGCTGCAGCAGAATCAGAAGGCCGGAGAGAAGCAGTCCGATCAGGAAATATCCGGCATGGCGCATCCTGATGACCCCGGCAGCCAGGGGCCGTCCCGCAGTACGGGTCACCTGGCGATCAATGTCCCGGTCCCACATATCGTTCACGACGCATCCGGCAGAACGCATGATCAGGCTGCCCAGACCGAACAGCAGGAGGAGGCGGATGCGCTCGGGCGCTGTCGCTCCGGACGGCAGAAGAATGCCCCAGACACCGGGCAGGAACAGAAGCCAGGTTCCCACAGGGCGATCAAGCCGGGCGAGCAGTGCATAAGGGCGCACGGCCGGAGGCAGTCGCGCGATCCAGCCGTCGGTCACGATATCTGTATGCGGCGCACGGCTGGCGGACACGGCTCTCTCCCTGATCGGATGGCGATCCTGCTGTCTATCAGAGGTTTCTGCCCCGTGCGAGACAGTTGCCGTTCCCGGAATGTCATGAGAGAGAAGTTCAGGATTTCTGCGGAAAGAGAAAAATGTCGCTGCATACCCTGCCGCGTCTGCATGCTGCCCTTACCCGGGAGGATGCGGCGGAGAACCATGAACTCACCATGACCCCCGAGCAGGCACGCTATCTCGGCAGCGTGCTGCGGCGGGAGAGCGGGGATGAGATCCGTCTGTTCAGTGCGGAGGCAGGAGAATGGCTGGCCCGTATCGATGCGGTAAGAAAGGACAGGGGCAGCTTCCGTCTCGTGAGGAATTTGCGACTGCCGGCGCCTGAGACCGGTCCCGTTCTGGCCTTTGCCCTTCTCAAGCGGGATGCGACGGATCTGGTGGTCAGAATGGGAACCGAGCTCGGCGTATCGCGCTTCATGCCCGTCATGACGGAGCGGACGATGGCGAGCCGCGTGAATGTGTCGCGCCTTGAGACGATTGCCATGGAGGCATCCGAACAATGCGAGCGTCTGAGCGTTCCCTCCGTGGATGAACCCGTCCGGCTGGCAGAATTTCTCGGCTCATGGCCTGAAGAGGCAGGACTTTATGTTGCAGTCGAGCGTTACAGGGCAGAAACAAGGGATCAGTTCGCGAAAATACGTCCCGGAGACGGTCTGCTGACGGGTCCGGAGGGAGGTTTCAGCGATACGGAACTTGACGTTCTGCGTTCGCGTACCTTTGTTACGACAGTGAGTCTGGGCAGTACGGTGTTGCGTGCTGAAACGGCGGTGGTGGCCGGGCTCGCGCTGATGACGGTTAATGCGTGAATTTTTGACGCTCAGACGGAAAGTTTTTTCTGATGTCCAATCCTTCCGACCACGATGAGACGCCCGTCACGTCGGTTGATGATCTCGTTTCCGTTCTGTCCCGGGGATGCAAACCCCGGGAGGCATGGCGTATAGGGACCGAACACGAAAAATTCGGCTTCGTGCGTCCCGAAGCCGCAACTGCAGAGCGCAGAGCCTGGTCCTCCCCACCCTGGGAGCCGCAGGGGATCAAGGCGCTTCTGAACTCGTTCAGAGAGGCGGCTCCGGAGAGCTGGCAGCCCATAGAGGATAAAGGCGAGGTCATCGGTCTCAAGGGGGTCGGGACGGAAAAGGGCTGCTCCATTTCTCTGGAGCCTTCAGGCCAGTTTGAGCTGTCCGGTGCACCGGTTGCGACACTTCATGAGACCCGGGAGGAGTTTGAGCGTCATTTCGCGGCTTTACGCGGTCCCGCCCGTTCGCTTGGGCTTGGCTTTGCATCTCTGGGCTTCCATCCCCTGGAAACACGGGATGAGCGCCCGTGGATGCCCAAAAGCCGCTACGCCATTATGCGCCGTTACATGCCTGAGGTAGGTGCATACGGGCTGGATATGATGACCAGAACCTGCACGGTACAGGTCAATCTCGATTTTGCATCCGAACGGGATATGGTCCGCAAGATGCAGGTCTCTCTGGCACTGCAGCCGGTCGCGACCGCCATATTCGCGAACTCACCTTTCAGGGAAGGAAAGCCCTCAGGCTTCATGTCCGGTCGCGCACAGGTCTGGACCGATACAGACAATGCGCGTTCCGGGATGCCCGATATCTGCTTCCGCGACGATTTCGGATTTCGCTCCTATGTCGAATGGGCGCTGGATGTCCCGATGTATTTCATCGTGCGCGATGGTGTGATCCGTGATGTCGCCGGGCGCTCATTCCGCAAGTGGATGGCAGGGGAGCGACAGGAAGGACTGGAGGATGTGCAGCCTCTGGTCGGTGATTTTGAAGATCACCTGACAACCCTGTTCCCGGATGTCCGCCTCAAGCAGTTTCTGGAGATGCGGGGTGCCGATGCAGGTTCTCCGGAAATGATGCTGGCACAGTCAGCCCTCTGGGTCGGCCTGCTGTATGACGAGACCGCTCTGAGCGCCGCAGAGGCCCTGGTCAGGGAACACCCCTGGAGCGATTACATCGCATTGCGTGCTCAGATCCCCCGTACGGGAATAGAAACACCGTTCGGCTCCGGTAGCGTTCGGGATCTGGCCGCGCGTATGATCGGTATAGCTCGCGACGGCCTGCGTGCACGTGGCCTGAAAGATGCTTCCGGTCGTGACGAGAGCGTTCTTCTGGCACCGCTGGAGGCAATTGCGGCAGGAGGACCCACCCAGGCACAGCACTGGCTGGAAAGATATGACGGCCCCTGGGCAGGAGATGTGACACGTATCTTCCCGGAGGCGGAGGTCTAGGGCGTGTCGTCAGTTAAGCAGTATGATGATTGAGGCGAACTGCACGGCTGCGAGGAAAGTAGATTTGAGTTTGTCGT
>NZ_JAJJND010000095.1 GCF_029759835.1 Acetobacter sp. AN02 | reverse complement strand
CATACGAATTCATTTGTCAGCAATGGGAAAAAGAACCATCAAGGTTCATACATAATCCGCACCATCAAATCCCGGGAGCAAACATCTAGAAATATAATGATTTTCTAAGAAAATTATATGTATTTAGGGAATGAAAAAATATAATGGGGTGTTAAAGTGCTCGGTTTATTTGAAGTCTGAAATAAAAATAAATAATTACTTTGCCGGCTCACTCACGGCCCGCCGGTAGGCCGCAAGAACATCGGCAGCAGGGCCGTCCATCACCAGGCGTCCCCCTTCCAGCCAGAGAATACGGGAACACCACTGCTCCAGAACCGGAAGGGCATGGGAGGTGATGACCAGAATATCGGCCTTACTGATCACCGCTGTCAGACGTTCAAGAGCGCGGGACTGAAACAGGGCGTCTCCGGCCATGAACCACTCATCCATCAGCAGTATCTGCGGCGTGATGGCCGTGGCGAGACCAAACCCCAGACGGATGGCCATACCCGAGGAATAGAGCCTTACGGGCAGATCCATGAACTCGCCAAGCTGGGCAAAGACTTCCACATCGGCTTCAAGCTGCTTCTGCTGCGCCGGCCTCAGACCCTTATGTCTGGCATGCAGGAGAATGTTCTCACGTCCGGTGAGATCGCGGTTCATGCCGGAGTTCGGATCGATCAGGGACGCCGTCGTCCCGTGAACGCGGACCATCCCGGGCATGGCTTCGTAAATGCCGCCAAGCACACGAAGCAGGGTGGATTTCCCGGCCCCGTTATGCCCGATCAGCCCGAGGCGTTCTCCGGCACGGATGGAAAAGCTCAGATCCGACAGCGCGCGGACCTTCAGAACTCCGGAGTGCTCCGGATCCTGGAAAACCTCTCCGCCGGTCCGCCCGGCATGCAGGTTAGTAAACTGGCTTCTGGCCTTACGGAAAAGGGTTTTCTTGAGTGAACGGGCGCTGCCATGAAAGATGGGGAATTCGAGCGAGAGATTCCTCACATCGATTTCGGCCCGGTCGTCCGTAGTCCGGGCAGCTCCGGCGTTGCGTGGCGTCATGGCATCAGATCCAGAAAGCAAGGCTGGCGCGGGCGCGGGAGAACGTCCACAGCCCGGCAAGCCAGAGGGCAAGACTGGTGCCACAGGCCACAGCCCATACGGCGGCAGAAGGCGCATGCCCCGTCAGCGGACCGCGTACGATTTCCAGCAGCGAGTAGAACGGGTTGAGGATCAGCCATTTCCCCTTATCCCCGAGCTGTCTGACCGACCAGATGACGGGCGTGACATAAAACAGAAGCTGCACCGCGCTGCTGATGATCGGCGGAATATCGCGGTAACGGGTGCACAGGGGCGCAAGCAGCAGCCCCCAGGCGAACGCGTTGATGATCCACAACCCGAGCGCGGGAATGGCAAGCAGCCCCTGAAATCCCGGGAGCACCCTGTACCACGCGCAGACGGCCAGAGGGACGACGATCGTAAACGCAAAGGTCACGGCGATGCGCGTAAGCATACGCAGGATCTGTACGGAATAGGGGAGCCTGACGGAGCGGATCGAATCCGCAGCCCGGATGAAGCAGGTGCAGGCCTCACCCGTGACACCCGATACCCCCGCCTGCCACAGGATCATGGAGATGGCGAGATAGGGCAGATAGTCGTGCAGGACGACACCGAAGAGTCTGGCATAGACCAGCCCCATCGCGCCGACCATGACGGCAGTCGTCAGCGTCAGCCACAGAGGACCGACGAGAGAGCCCCGGAACTGCAGCCTGACATCCAGCCAGCCCAGAGACCCGCCCAGCCGCCAGAGTCGCAGCCCCGCGAGAATATCCTCCCCCGCAAGCAGCAGGCGGGAACGGCCGGCCACCGGCAGGGATGCCTCCGGCGGCAGCGCGGGCAGCGGCGGCTGGTTCCGCAGCGCGTCACTCCCCTCAGTCACGACGGCTTCGGGGGGCGGCTCCGCAATCGGATCTGCGGGCGGGTTGTTGTGGCCGGGGAGGGCTGTCATAAGAAGGTCCGGTAGCTCATTTCCCGGTCTCGCTGCAATGCGTCCGGGATGTGAAAGGGGCTGTATATTCCGAAGGCAGGGAGTGCTCCGGACCCGGTCCGGACATATTCAGGCCATGAAATTGTCTGAAAGAGACACCGGCACGGAGGCCGGGTACGAAAGAATGTCTGCTGAGACGCCAGGAGAAGATATGACCGGAGAGTATGGAGAAGGCAGCCTCCGGCGCAGGATGTCCGCGCGTCTGAGGAACGTCCTTCTGCTTGCCGGTCTGGCGGGTTTCCTTGCGGCCTGTGCCGCGGAGCAGCAGGAGCCTGACCTGCAGGTCACGGTGGCCCAGGAAGAGGCACGGTACCGCGCTCACGCGAAATCCTACTATGCCCCGCCGGGCCCGGAAGATGATCCCTGGGGCCCGTATATCACCGAGGCATCGAAGAGATACGACGTGCCGGATGCCTGGATCAGGGCGGTGATCAACCGCGAGTCGGGCGGCCGTATGTTCTACAAGGGCCAGCTCGTGACATCCGCGCCCGGAGCGATGGGCCTGATGCAGCTGATGCCGCCGACCTACGACACGCTGCGCGTGGCCAATAACCTCGGCGATGACCCGTATGAGCCTCATGATAACATCATGGCAGGCACGGCCTATATCCGGGAAATGTACGACATCTACGGTTCTCCGGGCTTCCTCGCCGCATATAATGCGGGCCCGGGACGACTGGAGGATTTCCTCACACGAAACCGGACACTGCCGCGTGAAACCCGGAATTACGTCTCGGCAATCGGGCGTGAGATTGCAGGTATCAACCCCGTAAACCGGTCCCCGGCAGACCTCCTGGTGGAAGCACACACCTCCGGATCAGGCGCGGCCTATGCCGCGGCGGCCCCGTCCGCGGGACAGACGAACGCCGTCCGGGCCGCCTGGGAGCAGCGTGAGGGAGATACGGATTCGTCCGCCGACACCGGTTCCGGCTCCGCTCCGGTCTCCGTGCGCGACGCATGGGCACAAAAGGAAGCAGGGACGACCGGTTCGGACAATGCCGCTCAGGGCACGCCGGAGGAACCGGTCCAGGTGGCCGAGGCCCCGCAGGCAGAAACCACGGAGCGTACGGACGACACGTCAGGGACGGAAGCCAGTCCCGCAGCACAGCCCTCCGTTGCCGCCCAGCCCCCGGTTCAGAGCTGGGAACAGGCGCAGAAGACCCCGGCCGCACCTGAGGCGGTGAGTGCGGTCTGGGCCGCGCGGACGGGTGTTGCGGCAGCGCCTGCGGAAACGGCAGCAGCTCCGGCACAGGTCGTGGCACAGCAGGCCGCGCCCGCACAGACGTCAGCCCCGCAGCCCCCGGTACAGACATCGGAAGCCGCGCTCAGCGCGCTGACGCCCGTAAAGCCTAAACCGGCAAGACAGCAGCCTGCCCGCGTGATCACTCCGGCTCATGTGCTGACGCCCGTCGTGACAAAAGACTGGGGCATTCAGGTCGGGGCCTTTGCATCCACGGCTCAGGCCTCAGGTGCCGTCGCCCGCGCGCGGTCCGGTGCGGGAGGCGCATTATCCGGCGCACGCCAGCAGGTCTCTCCCGTCACGACCGCACATGGCCAGTTCTACCGGGCACGTCTGACCGGGATCACGAGGGACAGCGCAATTGCGGCCTGCCAGCGTCTGGAGCGCCGCCCCGGCAACTGCATCGTGGTATCGCCGGATTCGGCTTAGGTCCGCCCGTTTTGCGGAGATTATCTTCCGTGCCTGATCCGTGCGCCCAGTGCTTCCAGGGCGTCACGCACCGGCCCCTCCGGCAGGTCCGGAAGGGAAAGCGGGGAGACGGAGCGCGGCTGCTTCCGGTCAGCCAGGGCATTTTTCGCAGCGGATGCCCGCGCGGGCTGCGGCTCCTCGTGAACGAAGCGGATATGACGCACCAGCGCCTCCCCGCTCCACTGATTGATCCGCTCCCTCAGTTGCGGGATGGCATAGTGCAGCTCCGCAGCCGCAGTGGCGGAACAGGAAAGCGTCAGCGTCCCGGCGCTCATTTTTTTCGGAACCGCGAGCGCGCTCCAGACCGGCCCCGCCGCTGCATTCCACTCGGCCATCAGGCGCGCTCCGGCGGGCGAATGCTTACGGAAACAGGGACGGGTGAGGGGCGGAAGGAGACTGCCAAGCTCCCGCGGCCCCCGGAACCGGCGTGGCGGCGCATCGGGAGTGGAAGAAACCGGTCGCTTCATGAGGTACTCCTGTGACTCCGTCAGTTACCGCATTGCTGGCCTGGTATGACCGCAGCCGCCGGACCCTGCCCTGGCGGGCTCTCCCGGGACAGGCAAGCGACCCCTACCGCGTCTGGCTGAGCGAGATCATGCTGCAGCAGACCACGGTCACGGCGGTCATCCCGTACTATACACGGTTTCTGGAACGTTTCCCGGATATTCAGTCGCTGGCACAGGCCGGACCGGACGAGGTGCTCTCCCTGTGGTCCGGACTGGGATACTATTCCCGCGCCCGCAACCTGCATCGCTGCGCACAGGAGGTCGCCGCACGCGGCGGCTTTCCCGCGGATCTGGCTGCATTGCAGTCCCTGCCGGGGATCGGCCCCTATACGGCAGCCGCCATCGGCGCCATCGCGTTCGGACTGCCGGTCGTGCCCGTGGATGGCAATGTGGAGCGTGTGACGGCTCGCGTCTTTGCGGTCGAGGCACCGCTTCCCGGTGCCCGCCGGGAGCTTGCGGTTCTGGCAGCGCGATTCATGGAAACAGAGGAGGCCCGGTGCAGGCCCGGAGACGTGGCGCAGGCCCTGTTCGACCTCGGCGCCGGACTATGCACGCCACGCTCCCCCGGCTGCGTCCTGTGCCCGTGGCGGGAGTCATGCGCCGGTCTTGCCTCCGGCCTTGCCGCCAGCCTGCCGCGCAAGGCCCCTAAGAAGACAAGACCGGAGCGATTCGGCGTGCATTTTCTGCTTCGTGATACACGGGGGGATGTTCTCCTGCGCCGCAGACCGCCTTCGGGCCTTCTCGGCGGAACGTATGAGCTGCCCGGGACGGAGTGGCGGGAGCAGGAATGGTCGAGGGAAGAGGCGCTTCAGAGCGCGCCGCTGTCTGACAACCTGGCCGGCGGGTGGAAAACCGTCCGGCGCGTAAAGCATATTTTTACCCATTTCTGTCTGAATCTTGACGTCATGGAAGGGCAGTATCCGGATATGACGCCGGGCAGAAAGACACTGACCGGGCATTTCTTTTCGCGGGATGCGCGCACGGGACTTGCCCTGTCCTCCCTGATGGTGAAATGCCTTGGCACGGAAAACTGAGAGGGATGAAAACATCATGACAGGAGCCGGATCAATGCAGGATGAACTGTGGCTGCTCGACTGGTGGGGCCGGTTCCTGCACAACGATCCGTTTCAGGATCGTCTCACGGCCGTGGCCATGGATGAATGTCCGACGGAAGGCCCGGGGATCTTTCTCAGAATCAATCCTGCGGATGAACATCATCCGGTCATCCTGAGCAAGCGTGTTCCTGCTCCCGTGCCCCTGCCGCAGATCGAGCCTGAGTTTCTTGAACCCGTCGGACTCGGCCTCAGGGTGACGGACACGGACGGCTTCTGGGAGAACTGCCGGGACAGGTGGATCGGGACGGAGCCGGACGGGGGAGTGCGCTGTGATCGTACTGGCCTGAACTCATGGGAGATGTTTCTGGCTCTTCCATCCTCCGTCGGGCGGCTTCTGACGCCTGAAATTCCGATCCATATCCGTCTGGATGAAAGCGGGGAGAGCGTGCGGCCTGTTCCTGTGGCGGAGCAGCGCATCGCGATCGGAGACCGGCTGTATCCGACCTTGGAGCTGTCCTCGTTCCTGGATCGTATGTCCCGGCTGAAAGCAGGCGAGTCCGTGCCCGCGGTGCTGCCGCCCTGCGGAGACCAGGGAGAGGCTGCCGTCACGCTGGTGTATGGCTGAGCATCTTAAATTCGGAGCATGAGTGTGGCAGTGTGCCGCAATGGCATTCATTCATGTTCCTCCGGCCTCTCCCGGGACGCCGCGCACAGGTATCCTTCTGATCAATCTGGGAACGCCGGAGACGGATGATCCGTCCGGTGTCCGCCGCTATCTGAAGGAATTTCTTTCCGATCGCCGCGTGATCGAGGCATCTCCCCTCATCTGGCAGCCCGTTCTGCGCGGCGTGGTCCTGAACGTCAGGCCGCGAAAAAGCGCACAGGCCTACAGAAGGGCCTGGGATCGCGAGCGCAATGACAGTCCGCTGCGCTGCGAGACCAGGGCACAGGCACAGGCGCTGTCCGCACGTTTCGATCCCGCGCACGTGCGCGTGGCCTTCGGGATGCGATATGGCACGCCCTCTCTGGCGGAAGCCGTGGAGTCGCTGCTCAGGGAGGGATGTGACCGCATCCTCGCCATGCCGCTCTATCCGCAGTACAGCGCCACGACGACAGCAACGGCAAATGATCAGCTGTTCCGGTATCTGATGACGCTCCGATGCCAGCCTTCCCTGCGGACCCTTCCGTCATTCCCCGATGACCCGGCCTATATCGAAGCCCTGGCGGAGTCCGTCCGCAGCACCTTATCCGGCACGGAGACACCGCCGCAGAAAGTGGTCGTCTCCTTCCACGGACTGCCGCTGGATTATGTGCGAAAGGGCGATCCCTACGAACGGGAGTGCGAACGTACGGCAGAGGCGCTGCGTCAGGCGCTCGGAATGACATCCGAAGACATGCCGCTGACCTATCAGTCCCGGTTCGGCCCGGCCACCTGGCTGGGACCATCCACATCCGCAACCGTCGCGGAATTTCCCGGGCAGGGCATAAAACGCATCGCCGTTATCACGCCGGGATTCATATCGGATTGCGTGGAGACGCTGGATGAGATCGGCTACGAGCTGCGAGAGGAATTTCACGCAGCGGGTGGAGAGGAACTGACGCTGATCCCGTGCCTGAACGCGTCTGTCCCGGCGATTGACCTTCTGGAAAAACTGGCGCGGCGGGAACTGGCAGGCTGGCTCTGAAGCCCCGGCAGGGGGGACTCAGAGCCGCTGCCACGGATGATCAGGGGGTCATGAACGCACGGACGTCCCGGGCCAGAGCCGCACGGCTCTGCGGACGGGTGTAGAGCATATGACCACCCGGATAGACATGCAGGCTGATACGGTCTTTCCCGACCGGAATATGCGATGCCACCCAGCGCGAACTTGCAAACGGACAGACCAGATCGAAATAGCCGTTGGCAATGAACACGCGCAGCGTCGGATTCAGGGCCAGCAGCTTGCGAAGCGCGGGAACCTCGCTTGCGATCAGCTCCCCTTCACCGCGATAGTCCCACTGGCGATTGACCTCCAGATTAAGCAGCTCATAGTTCAGATCCGTCCTGAACCCGAGATCCTGCGCCGCATATCCCTCGAACGCGCTGCCATAGGCGCGGCCAAATCCGAACAGTGTGGGATCGGGACTGTCTGAATTGTCCGTGCCCTCGGGGAAAGGATCGGCAATGGTCAGAGTACCGTCATAGACCGAGATCAGACGGCCGTTACGGCTGCGGACATCGTGGGACTGAGGATCAGGCGTGCCGCGCTGCCGCGCGACGATATCCTCCGGCAGACCCGTGCGCTTCGCAACTTCCGTATAGAAAGCCGCAGCCGCATCACCCTCCGGCGGATCCCCCGCCAGGGTGGTGAGGTACGGACCAAAGGCATAATGCCAGGAATCCTCAATCGCCGCAGGGGATAATCTGTGCTGATTATCCAGCGCAACCGCCTCAAGGCTCGGCAGAACCATCGCCGCCGCAAGCGGATTGCTGCCCGTATCAAGCAGCTTCATTTCCAGCGCCGGAGAGACCATGATGATCCCGCTGAGGATCACATTCTGCTGTTCCTGCAGCGCGGTGGCGACCTCAATCGAGCGGATGCCGCCATAGCTTTCACCGGCCAGCCAGACCGGAGAGGAATGCCGGTTGTTTTCACCAAGCCACAGATTGATGGCGCGTGCGAAGGTCCGGGCATCCTGCTTCGTTCCATAAAAACTCTTTGCTGCGTCTTCAGGTTTCACGGGCAGGGAATACCCCGTGCCGATAGCATCGACAAAGACCATATCGGTGCCGGGCAGCCACGTATCCGGATTGGGTGCAAGCTTCGCCCCCGCACCATCGGTCGGATTGCCCGCAGGGAAAGTCAGGGCCACAGGACCGGCCGCACCAAGATTGAGATAGGCCGTCGCCCCGCCCGGGCCGCCATTGAAGAAAAAGGACACCGGCCGCCTGCCGGGCTCCTGCCCGTCCAGCGTATAGGCGACGTAGAACATACGGGCGGAAGGTTCGCCTTTTTCATCCCGCAGGGTCAGCGTGCCTGCCTTTGCCGTGTAGGACAGCTTGCTGCCACCGACCGTCGTGCTGTGATGCGTGACAGAATCCGCAGGCAGCAGAGCAGCCTTTCCCGTAAAAGACGGGGCATCGGATTTTTTATCCTTTGCGGCTTCGGCTGAAGACTGCGCTCCCGGCTTGTCAACGGCCATGGCCGGTGCGGCCGCCATCAGACAGGTGGCGGCAAGAAAGCCGCGCAGGGAGACGGTAAGACGGGGAGATAAAAGAAAGGGCATGAGAAGTCCGTGCTGGAAACAGAAAAAAGGCAGGCGCAGAGGTCAGGCTGTCACATCGGCCAGCCTTGCGTCCAGAGCACGCAGCAGATCTTCAGGCCTGACCTCAACCTGCAGTCCGCGACCGCCGCCATTGACGAAAATGGTCGCCTGCCCCTCCGCCTCCTGCGCCAGAAGAACAGGGACCTTCTTTTTCTGTCCGAAAGGGCTGATGCCGCCGACCTGAAAACCGGTCATGCGCTCCGCATCCGGAACCGGCATCATTTTCGCCTTCCTGGCGGAGAATGCAGCGGCCACTTTCTTCATTCCGGCCTCACAGGCCACGGGAATGACGATACAGACGGGCTGCTCATCCGCCTTTGCCATCAGGGTCTTGAAAACCTTCTCATACCAACCGTTGATTGCTAGAACCTATGCGCCCAATTGCGCAGTCCGATTGACATGATGCGCCAAGGTTGTTC
>NZ_JAJJND010000094.1 GCF_029759835.1 Acetobacter sp. AN02 | reverse complement strand
ATACGCACAGGCCGGACTCTCCGCACCCCATATCGTATCAACCGCTCTCTCAGCTCTCGGTATCAACGAAAAAAACGAGACAGGGGCGGGTCTGAGCGCCTGAGACTGCGGCGGAATTTATGGCAAAGAAACGTGCGGATCAGCTTCTGACGGATCGCGGGCTGACCGAGAGCCGGACGAAGGCACAGGCTCTGATCATGGCCGGTCTGGTCTATGCCGGAGACCGGCAGGTCAGAAAGGCCGGAGATCTTCTGCCTGAAGAGACGGCCCTTGCTCTCAAGGGGCAGGATCACCCCTGGGTTTCGCGGGGCGGGCTGAAGCTTGCCCATGCGCTGGATCATTTCGGACTTTCGCCCGAGGGGCGTATCTGTGCCGATATAGGGGCCTCGACCGGCGGATTTACCGATGTGCTTCTGACAAAAGGGGCTGCAAAGGTTTATGCCGTGGATGTCGGGCACGGGCAGCTTGCCTGGAAGCTGCGTTCCGATCCCCGCGTGATTGTGCTGGAAAAGCAGAATGCGCGGCACCTGGATACCTCGGTAATTCCGGACGCGCCGGAAGTGATTGTGTGTGATGCCAGCTTCATCGGACTGCGGACCGTTCTGCCTGCCATTCTCGGGATGGCAGCACCCGGCGCCTGGGCTGTTGCACTGATCAAGCCGCAGTTTGAGGCCGGACGTGAGCATATCGGAGCGAAAGGCGTCGTCCGGGATCCTGAGATCCATGATGCGGTCTGCGCCATGATCCGGGACTGGTGGTCCGCGCTGTCGGGCTGGACGGTTATGGGAATTGAGCCGAGTCCGATTACCGGGCCTGAGGGCAATCGGGAATTTCTCATTGCAAGCCGCTTTACGGGCTGATGCTTCCGGCCCTGACGGAGCTGCCATGGTGTGCGCCTGAGAGGGCGCTTGCCTCTTTTCCGGAATCTTCGTGGCTTCTGCTTCTGAACAGCGGCGGAGATCCTGTGCAGGATCGGGCACGATGGTCCTATCTCTGTCCGCGTGCTGATGAGACGCTGATACTTTCCGGCGGAAGGCTGCGCCGGAACGGGCAGGATGTGTCCGGGACTGCGGACATGCATCTGCGGGATATGTGTCCTCCGCCCTGCCCTGCTCTTGCGGTTCCCTTTCCCGGTGGTCTGGCCGGTATTGCATCCTATGAAGCGGGAATGCGTCTTGAGGGCTTATCCTCCCGCCATCAGGCTGAAGAGCCGGAGATTGTTGCCGCATCATTTACTGACGTTCTGGCATTTGACCGGCTTGAGAAGCGGCTCTGGTGGATCAGCGGATCCGGTCGTGAGGCTCCGGATCTGAAGGTGCCGGAGATCGTGCCATCCGTATCGCAGCGTCTGGATTTTATTCCCGAGATGGATCGGGAAACCTGGTGTGCTGCGGTGCGGGATGTGATCCGGCTGATCGGGGAAGGTGATCTTTTTCAGGCCAATATAACGCAACGCTGGCGAGCCTCTCTTCCTCAGGATTTCAGAGAGGATGCGCTGTATCTTGCTCTGTCCCGGACATCCCCCGCGCCGTTCGGCACTCTGTTCCGGTCTCCGGAATTTTCGCTTCTGAGTGCTTCGGTGGAGCGTTTTCTCTCCATGACGCCGGAAGGTCTGATCGAGACGCGTCCCATCAAGGGAACGGCGATGAAGGGGAAGGACGAGGCGGAGACAGCCCTGCGGGCTGCCGCACTGGCAGCCGATCCGAAGGAGTGCGCTGAAAATCTGATGATTACCGATCTTATGCGTAATGACATCGGCCGGGTCTGTCTGCCCGGAAGCGTGCGCGTACCGCAGCTTTGCGCCGTGGAGCCGTTCGCGCATCTGCTGCATCTGGTCTCCGTCGTGCAGGGACAACTGCGCCCGGGTCGTGACCGGTTTGATCTGCTGCGGGCAACACTTCCGCCGGGTTCCGTGACCGGTGCGCCCAAATATCGGGCCATGGAGGTGATTGACACACATGAGGTGTCAGCACGCGGAGCCTATTGCGGAACGCTGTTCCGGCTCGGCCGTGACGGCGGGTTTGACAGCTCCGTCATTATCCGAAGCCTGACACGGACGCCGGAGCGTCTTTGTATCGGTGCCGGTGGCGGCATTACCTGGCCTTCCGATCCGGAGCGGGAATATGAGGAAGCCTGCCTGAAGGCTGCTCCTCTTCTGGGGCTGACAGGATGACGGATGTTCCTGTCTGGCTGAATGACCGGCTTCTGCCTTCATCCGTGGCCCGAATTGATCCGGCGGATCGCGGTTTTCTTCTCGGAGACGGGCTGTTTGAGACGATGCGTCTGTCCGGCGGGCGGGCTCCCGAACAGGAAAGGCACCTTGCGCGGCTGGCTGCCGGATGTGACGTGCTGCGTCTTCCCTGCCCCGATCCGGCACAGCTCCGCGAGGCCATTGCTGCTCTGGCCGGAGCCGTATCATGGCGTGACGGTTCCATACGGCTGACCCTGACACGTGGTGCCGGACCGCGAGGCCTGCTTCCTCCGCCATCGCCCTCCCCCACTCTTCTGCTGACGTCTGCACCTGCTCCGGCGCATGTACCTGGCCCTGTCAGTCTGGCAGTCAGCCGGTATATCCGCGACGGGCTGTCTCCGCTGAGCAGGGTAAAATCCCTGAATTATCTGCCGGGAATTCTGGCCAGGATGGAAGCTGCCGATACCGGTGCTGACGATGCGTTACTCTGCACGCCGGATGGGTATATCTCAGAAGCGAGCGCCGCCACGTTTATTGCCCTGTCATCAGACGGGCTGATGACGCCACCCCTGCGGGACGGCGCTCTGCCTGGCACTTCACGCGCACGTCTTATCGAGGCAGGTCTGTGTACGGAGGTGCGTATTCCGCTTTCGTCCATACGCAATATTCGCAGTGCCTGGCTTGTGACGTCGCTCTCGGTTCAGCCGGTTCTCCGCGCGGGAGACTGCATTACCGATGTGGACGAGGCGTCTACTTTGCAGATCCGCTCGTTTCTGTTTGGCCCGGCGGCCTGAGACGGGCACGAGCCATAAAGTCCTCAAGCCCTGCTTCCATTGCAAAGCGGAAGGCATCCAGCGTCTCCGCTCCGGCGTAGTGTTCCAAACCTTCCGCATCAATCCTGGCGTTTTCCGGACTGACGCCAAGCGCGAGCAGAAAAGCCTCGACAATCCGATGCCGGGCACGGGCCTCCTCGGCCATTTTCTGACCCGCAGGGGTGAGAAAGATGCCCCGATAGGGCTTGCGGGAAACCAGCCCTTCATTCGCAAGGCGCATCAGCATCTTGGCCACTGTCGGCTGTGAGACACCAAGCCGCTCTGCCAGATCTACCTGGCGGGCTTCCTGATTTTCACTAAGAAGATCGGCAATCAGCTCTACGTAATCCTCCACCAGTACATTCTGTCTTGCTGCACGGTTGGCGCGAAAGCCCTCTGAATGGGTTTCGGCATCGGGAAGTGAGTCGGGTGTCGTCATGCCTGGTGCGTCTGCGTTCCGGAGTATTCTTCTTAGAAAGATATATTCTGCAGAGAATATCATGCGTATGGAATGACGGAAAGCACTCTTATCGAAGTCTGTTGATTGCTTGATATCCGGGGCTGCTCAGGAATTCCCTGCCACACGCTGCAACTATCTTATCTGTCTGTATCCGCAACCTGCTCAGTCACGATTTTTCAATATGCTTCCTGTTATAGCATATTGCATAATATGAGCTGATCGGCTCTATTGCGTCGTATGTCCCGCGATCTGCATACAGACACCTCCCCGACCGGTACCTCGGATAAGGTTGCCTGGCGTTTTACGCGTCTGACCGAAACGGATGGCAACAGCCTGCCGGAGGTTTTTGCCAGTGTGCGGGTCCCTTCAGGAAATGCCTCCTGGTTCAGGAGATTTCTTGCCTTTGTCGGTCCGGGCTATATGGTGTCCGTGGGGTATATGGACCCTGGAAACTGGGCCACGGATCTGCAGGGGGGGGCTCAGTTCGGCTACACCCTGCTGTCCGTCATTATGCTTTCGAACCTGATGGCCATCCTCCTGCAGGCACTTTCGGCGCGCCTGGGGATCGCGACGGGGCGGGATCTGGCGCAGGCCTGTCGCGACCATTTCCCTCCGGCTGTCAGCATTCTGCTCTGGCTGGCCTGTGAACTGGCGATCATTGCCTGCGATCTGGCCGAAGTAATCGGAACGGCTGTTGCCCTGCAGCTTCTTTTCGGAATTCCCCTTCTGGGCGGAGCCATGATCTCGGTTCTCGATGCCTTTATTGTCCTGTTTCTGATGAACCGTGGTTTTCGATATCTGGAAGCCTTTGTTATCGGACTTCTGAGTATTATTGCCGTATGTTTCGGAATTCAGGTTGTGGCCGCGGCTCCGCCTGTTGCCGATATGCTGAAGGGATTCATACCTTCTGCCGATATCGTCATGAATGGTCAGATGCTTTACATCGCGATCGGGATTATCGGCGCAACGGTCATGCCGCATAACCTCTATCTCCATTCTTCTATTGTACAGACGCGGAATTTCGAACGCACGTCTGAGGGTCGACGGGAGGCGATACGGTGGGCCACATGGGACAGCAGTATTGCGCTTATGCTTGCGCTTTTTATCAATGCTGCAATTCTGATTGTTGCGGCTGCGGCTTTTCATAATACCGGGCATCAGGACGTTGCCGAGATTGAGGATGCCTGGCGTCTGCTCTCCCCCATTCTCGGGCTTAGCATCGCATCGACGCTGTTCGCGGTGGCACTTCTTGCTGCCGGAACAAACTCAACGGTTACGGGAACTCTTGCCGGCCAGATCATTATGGAAGGATTTCTGCGGCTCCGGATTCCGCACTGGGCAAGACGTCTTCTGACCAGAGGGCTTGCGATTATTCCGGTGATTATTGTGACCATGATCTATGGCAGCCGGGGCGTTGGTGAACTGCTGCTGCTCAGTCAGGTGGTCCTGTCGATGCAGCTTCCCTTTGCAGTCATTCCTCTTGTGATGTTTGTATCTGACCGGAAAAAGATGGGAGAGTTTGTTATTTCTAGGAAACTTGCAGTGTTCTCCTGGGGGGTGGCTGCAGTGATCCTTCTTCTGAACTTAAAGCTGCTGCGGGATACGATTTTCCCCGGATAGATTATCCCGACTACTCCCGCTCCGAGAGCCTTCGTTATGCGCACAGCAAAATATAGCTTTCTGTTTTGATGAGCATTTACATTCACCTGCTCAGGGCCAAAGCGGGCTTTATTCGCTTTCCAAAGGGGCGATACGATCATACAGGCTCCCCGCGACAGCGATGCTGCATCCTGCGACTCATGGTCTGGCCGAAGGGATCATGTTCCCGTTTCTGCCTGTGGCGCTGAACTTCATTGCACTCACCTGTCGGCGATACCCTGCATCGCTGCACGGGCACACTCATCCGCACGAGCCCCCCTGCTGTGCCAGTCGAGGGCCACTTCATCCGACCCGCATGGATGTGCCTGCGTTACTGCAAGAGACGAACAACCGGCTGGATGTGGACGAAGGCGATATCGAAGCGCCTCTGCTGCGTGTCGAGCGGGTCGCGGAGCTGTGCGGGCATGCACCTGCCCGTAAACGTTCCTGAGGATATCGGTCTTATTTTTCAAAAACACAGGAGCCGGAAGACGCCTGCCTACCATATCGCGGTTCAGATCTGAACCGCGATATGGCAGGGAAAGCGAGGCTGTCAGGAGGACAGGCTCACCTCCAGTTTGATCTCGGCTGTAAAAAGCTTTGAGATCGGGCAGTTCTGCTTTGCAGCCGTCGCGATTTCCCGGAATTTCTCTTCCGTTGCGCCCGGGACAATCCCGTTCAGCGCCAGGTGAATGGCTGTTACGGCAAAACCCTCTCCCTGCTTCTCGAGGGTGACCGTTGCTTTCGTATCGAGAGATGTTGCGGTCAGGCCCGCCTTTCCCAGCGCTCCGGACAGCGCCATGGTAAAGCAGCCCGCATGTGCGGCACCGATCAGCTCTTCCGGATTGGTGCCTGCCTTGTCTTCAAAGCGGGTATTAAAGCCATAGGGCTGATTCTTCAGGGCACCGCTTTCGGTGGAAATCGTGCCGCCACCTTCCCTGATCGCGCCTTCCCAGTGTGCGGTTCCATACTTACGGATAGCCATCTTATATCTCCCTGCTGGACGGATAACGTGTTCCGTTTATGGGGGTTCCGGTTGCGAATGCCAGAGGTGCTCGCAAAGAGATGATGCTGTATTCAGGTGTCGTCGGGTGCATTACACCTGCATGGAAATGTGAGAGAATACGCCTGAAGCTGTTTCCCTGAGGCTGTTTGATCCTACTGGCTGCTCTCCTGCTGCGGGGAGCCGGCCGCAGACCGGAGAGGTTTTATGAGCACCGATACGACAAGTTCCACGACGCAGCGCGATGTCGTTCTGATCGGCGCCGGCGTGATGAGCGCAACGCTGGCCACCTACCTGCGGCAGCTTGAGCCTGACTGGTCCGTCGACGTGTTTGAGCGTCTGGAAAGCCCTGCGCTCGAAAGCTCCGGTCCCTGGAATAATGCCGGAACGGGTCATTCGGCTCTGTGCGAGCTGAACTACACGCCGGAGAAGCCCGATGGCAGCATTGATATCTCCAAGGCCGTCAATGTTAATGAGCAGTTCCAGATTTCCCGTCAGTTCTGGGCACATCTGACTGAGGCCGGGATTATTTCCGATCCGCGGGCATTTCTCTCACCCATCCCCCATATGAGTTTTGTCTGGGGCGAGAAGAATGTCAGCTTTCTTGACCGGCGCTACCAGGCGCTGAAGGATCATCCGCTGTTTTCGGGTATGGAGTATTCCGAGGATCCGGCGAAGCTGGCCGAGTGGATGCCTCTGGTAATGAAGGATCGTGCTCCGGGTCAGAGACTTGCGGCGACGCGGACGGAAGCCGGAACGGACGTGAATTTCGGTGCCCTGACCCGCATCCTGTTCGATGCGCTGGGCAGGACGGCCGGTTTCAGCCTCATCACCCGTCATGATGTGACGAACCTGAAGAAATCATCTGACGGGCGCTGGCTGGTTCAGGTGAAGAGCCTCGTCACGGGCGAGCATCGCACTGTCAGTGCGAGGTTTGTCTTTATCGGTGCGGGCGGCGCCGCGCTGGAACTGCTGCAGAAAAGCGGTATTCCGGAAGGCCGTGGTATTGGCGGTTTCCCGGTCAGCGGTCAGTTTCTCCGCTGCACGAACCCCGAGGTCGTCCGCCAGCACAGTGCGAAGGTTTATGGCAAGGCTGCCGTCGGCGCGCCGCCGATGTCCGTCCCGCATCTCGACACACGTATGGTCGATGGCAAGGCCTCTCTGCTGTTCGGCCCCTATGCAGGATTCTCGACACGTTTCCTCAAGAAAGGGTCTCTTCTCGATCTGCCGCTTTCGATCAAGCCGGGGAATATCCGGGCGATGATGGCAGTCGGCCGGGACAACTGGGATCTGACGAAATACCTTATCCAGCAGGTGATGCAGTCTCCGGCCGACCGGATGGCCGCCCTGCGTGAGTTCGTGCCTGATGCGAGGGAGTCCGACTGGGAACTCATTGTTGCCGGGCAGCGTGTGCAGGTGATCAAGAGCGACAAGGCGAAAGGCGGCGTGCTGCAGTTCGGAACCGAAGTCGTCACGGCGGCGGACGGGTCCGTTGCGGCTCTTCTCGGCGCATCGCCCGGAGCTTCCACCGCGGCTCCGATCATGCTGACCATTCTGCAGCGCTGCTTCCGGTCCGAAATTGCGAAGTGGGAACCGAAGCTGCGGGAGATGATCCCCTCTTATGGCACCAGGCTGGCTGACAACCCGGAGATGTGTGCCGGGCAGCGCCACCGGACTACGGAAATACTCAGACTGACCCACTGAATCCGGGGTTTCCGTTTTCACAAAAGCGGCGGAAGGACATCTTCCGCCGCTTTTTTTATGTCGTTTCCTGCGCACAGGAGCTGTCTGCATACAAAAAACGGGATGAGGGTATTCCTCATCCCGTTCAGAAGGCCTGATGGCCTTTTTCCAGACCCGGGACCTGTCTGTCCCGGGTTCCTGATCCGAAGATCAGTCAGTCATGGACTGGCCTTTTTTCACGATCTGGCTGCACAGCTCAACCTGCTTGGACTTATCGAGCGTGCTGATCTTGAACGGCGTCGGGGTGTCGTTCTGGAGCAGACCCTGTCCGCCCAGGGAGTAACCCGGATCCGACTTCACGTCCTTCGCCTTTGCAAGCGTGCGACCCGTCACGCGCGTCGTCGTGTCGTTCAGAATTCTCTTGTGAACGCAGTAGGACAGAAGTCCTGCGACATTGCCCTTCGAGGCGTTGTCGATGGACGGAAGGCCGCCATCATTGGTCATGCCCGGAGAAGCTGCGGTGGAGACACCAGCCACACCGCCGACAACCTGATGACCCTGGGTCGGAACGGAAGGGGACGTGCCCGGCGTGGGAACGACAACCGTCTGCGCGCCTGCAACGGAGGCAGATGCGAGGGAAGCGCCGCACAGGGCTGTCAGAACCGCAAATTTTACAGAACGCATAGTCATTCTCTTTCCCGAACTTAATCACGGAGGCGTATACTCATGTCCCCCTGCTGCCCCAACGCATGTAGCTGGCACGGGTTTCATTTCACAACTCCGCGATGCGTACGAATACCGGGACGGATATGGTTACCCGCTCCGTTCTGCCGGAGAAACCTCCAGGAATCCCTTTCTGTTTTTAAAGTATTATTTTTATTTATTAAGGAAATCAGAATACATGGCTTTACTCCGCCGCGATTTCCTGCGGACGGCCGCCTGCCTTGCCGGTGCGGCCACGCTTGCTGCCTGTAATGTCAGCACGAACGGATCCGTCACCACCGTTACACTCGATGTCGATAAAATCCGTAATTATGCCTCCGCGGGCCTGAACGCTGCCGCAACCGTCGCTTCCGTTCTGTCCTCCATCCCCGGTGCCCAGGCATGGACAGCGCCGCTGCTTGCGGCCAGGACAGCCCTGTCTGCCGCACTTGAGGCCTTTTCCGATGCTGCCGGATCATCACTCACCGTCAGCTATGACAATGCCGATATCAAAAGCCGCGTAGACAGCATCCTGAACGATCTGCAGACCATCTCAGCGACAGTCAGCGCCTCTGTTACGGGGCTGAGCAGCATGCTGTCCGCCTCTGTGGAAAACACTGAATTGCCCCGGGTTTTGTGGAGACAGAACGACCCGAGAGGTAAGAAGAATTCATGAGCAACAAATCGAAGCGTTT
>NZ_JAJJND010000093.1 GCF_029759835.1 Acetobacter sp. AN02 | reverse complement strand
TTCGACATGATCTGCGAGGCTCACGAGATCGAACATCGTCTGACGAAACCCAATCATCCCTGGACGAACGGTCAGGTCGAGCGGATGAACCGGACAATCAAGGAAGCAACCGTCAAACGCTTCCATTACGACAGTCATGAGCAGTTGAGGACACACCTCAACGACTTCATGGCAGCCTATAATTTCGGGCGAAGACTCAAGACCCTCAGTGGCCTTACCCCTTACGAATACGTCTGCAAAATCTGGACTTCAGAGCCAGAAAAATTCATCATAAATCCAACCCATCAAATCCCGGGACTAAACACCTAATCTGACAGCAGTAACGGTCTGTGAGAACTGACGATAATCTGAATACCTGATGGTTCCTTCGCATTCAGGCCACGTGCTGAAGATTTTTTCCTGAAGATGCGACAGAGCCGGAGCGGGCGGCAGGGTATCCTCACAATCATTCCAGACAATGGAATTATCCCGGCTTGAGCCGAAGCGCGAGTTGCTGGCATCCAGAAGGGTCGGGTGCAGAACGATGGCACTGCAGGGAATCGTGTGGGACGCCACCCGGTCTTTGTCTAAAAGTTCGTCGAATGTACTGGCAAGTTTGGTAAAATGCCTGTCCGAGATAAAGATATCATCCAGCTGGCGTACTGCTATTCCGTCACCATCCGTGGACCGGATGGTATCCAGAAATTCCTCATCCGTAATGCCTTTGAAAAACGGGTCAGTCAGGGGCTTCAGAAGAGCAATAATCCGCGTTTTTTTGTGGAACGCTCCGGTGCTGTCCAGTTCGCATCCGGCGGTTCGGAAGCCCACATCTGCAGGGCCTCCATCAGGGCGGCATAACCCGGATCGGTCCTGCGAAGAACGGTCAGAGCCTCATCAGGAGCCCGCAGGAGAACGGCTGCGGCAAGTTCGGTATTCCGACTATTATAGGTAAGGCGGAGACATTCCGTTAAGGATCCGGACCGCACAGTCGCGCAATCGCTGAGCCACTTCAAAGTTCTGCGCTGGGCTTCAAGCTCGTTGGAACGCCCGTAACCCAGGGCACTGACACCGGCCAGTGCGTAAAGGGTGTTCATTTCCCTGTCTGCGGAGGACAGTTCCTTATCCGCGCAGATGGCCTTTTCGGTCACAGTCTTCGCAGCCGAGCAGGAAAAACCAGGCCCCGGTTCTTCGGCAGAAAGAATCTGAGGCCATATGCCGGCCAGAATAAGAAGGGCAGGCAGAAGAATATAAAGCGATCGTGCGGACATGACCGGACCGTATCCGGAAAATACCGGGGGTCAATACTCCGGCTTTTATTCTCCCTCCAGAGCCGCGGCCACATCCGGGCCATGTGCGGCCAGGGTGGCGGCCCGGATCGCGGCGGCATCGGGCCGCACACCGGTATAGAGGGCGAACTGTTCGATCGCCTGCAGCACGATGACCTCTCCGCCGGAGATGGTTTTTTTTCCGGCATCCCGTGCTGCCCGGATGAACGGGGTCAGAACCGGCTGGGCCACGACGTCAAACGCGATATCGCAGGCTCTGATGAAGGCTTCGGGAAACGCCAGGGTCTCGCTGTCCGGGCCGGCCATACCGAGGGGCGTGACGTTGATCAGAAGCTTCGCACCCGGTTCGGGAAGCTCGGCAGACCACTCATAGCCATACTGCGTTGCCAGAGGGCGACCCGTATCGGGGTTGCGTGAGACGATAATCCCTTCGGAAAATCCCAGTCCCCGCAGGGCGGCCGCGACGGCTTTCGCCATCCCTCCGCTGCCGCGCAGGATGAACGGGGTCTGCGGGCTGACACCGTGCCGAACGAGAAGATCGCGCACGGCAATATAATCGGTGTTGTATCCGGTCAGAACGCCGTCATCATTAACGATGGTGTTGACGCTGTCGATGGCGCGGGCTGAGTCCTCAATCCGGTCGATCAGCGGGATGACCGCCTCCTTGAACGGCATGGAGACCGCGCATCCGCGGATATCGAGCGCCCGCACGCCGCCGATCGCGGCAGGCAGATCCCTGGTGCTGAAGGATTTATAGACATAATCCAGTCCCAGCGTCTCATAGAGATGATTATGAAGGCGCGACCCGGCATTGCCCGGGCGTGCGGAGAGGGACATGCAGAGCCGGGTATCCCGACCTATCGGTGGTTTCATCTCACGGTCTCCTTTTCTGATATTCTGAAATCTGCTGAATGGCCAGGCATGAAACTGGACCCGCGCACGATCAGCCTGCCCGACAGAACCACCCGGCGCGAGGCCGCTTCAGGGTGATCGAGCTTGTCTGAGAGCATCGCCATCGCGGTCCGGCCGATCTCTTCCACCGGCTGCTCGATCACGGTCAGTCCGTCCCCGGCCAGCGCCATCCACGGCTCATTATCGAAACCGGCCACAGCGATATCTTCCGGAACGCGCAGTCCGCGCTCATGCAGGGCGCGGAGCACGGAGAGCATCATCATCCCGTTGCTCGTCACCAGCGCGGAGGGCGGTCCGCCGGCCCCTGACAGCACGCGCGCAACGGCGCTGTCCGCCTCGCCCGGTCCGTGCGGTACGGACAGGGCCTCGACCGCAACACCGGCCTGCGATGCCGCCCGCTCGAACCCGGCTCTGCGTTCCGCGCCGGAGGTGCTTGAGGCCCCGAAAAGACCGGCAATCCGCCTGTGTCCCCGCTCGTGCAGATGCGCGACAAGTGCGGCAGCCATCGCCTCGTTATCAAGAACCACACTGTCCCGTGTCATGCAGGGTGCGGTGCGATCGATACATACGATCGGAAATCCGGTGTGAATATCTGATGTTTTCGATGAGGTGTGCCGGACCGGTGCCAGGATCACTCCCGTGACGCGCTCTTCCTGCATCAGCCGCAGATACATGGCCTCCCGCGCCGGATCCTCATCCGTATTGCACAGGATCACGCGCAGCCCGCGGGCATAGGCTGCATCCTCAACAGCCCGGGAGACGGCCGTAAAGAAGGGGTTGCGGATATCGGCGACAATCAGCCCGATCGTATTGCTGTGACGTGAGCGCAGACGCCGCGCCGAGAGATTGGGGCGGTAGCCTGTGGACTTGACGGCCTCCAGCACGCGTGCACGCATTGCCGGATCAACGACCGTTCCCGAAAGCACGCGGGAGACCGTTGCGGGTGACACATTCGCGACTCTGGCGACATCCTTGATTCCGATGGTCATCGGGAAAACGTTATCCTCACCACGCAACGGAAAAATCTCAGTTCTGATACACCATATACGGAGACTTCACCAGTTCGGAGAGACGTATTGACAAAAGTACCAGAAAACGTTTTCTGGTATGAAAAATAAAAAACCGAAAGGTGCAGGGTCATGTCCCCGGAGTCTGTTTCAGTCCCGAAAACCGGAAATCCCGTACGGATCGACGCACACGCGACGAGCAAGGAAGATGCCATCCGCCAGGCCGGGCAGATGCTCGTGGCGGCCGGATGCGTCGGCGCGGGATACGAGGAGAGCATGATCCGGCGCGAGGCTGTGGCGAACACCTATCTCGGCTCCGGCGTCGCCATCCCCCACGGGCTGGGCGAGGACAAGGGACTGGTCCGCCGCGACGGGATCACCGTCCTGCAGTTTCGTGACGGGATCGAGTGGAATCCCGGACAGATCGCGCATCTTGTCGTGGGAATCGCAGCCAGTTCCGACAGTCATCTGTCGATCCTCCGCCGCCTGACACGGCTGATCCAGGATGAGGATCGCCTGGCGCAGCTGATCAGCACCGATGACAGCAGCCTGATCACGGCGGCGCTGCATGAGGATCCGTCTCCCGCAGCATCCAGGCCGCCGGTTGCGGATCTTGCGGAAAAAGAAGTTTGGACGGTGGATTATCCGGCCGGTCTCCATGCCCGTCCGGCCTCCGCCTGGGCGGAAAGCGCGCGTGCGCAGACTTCAGCCCTGCGCGTGCGCCACGGGGCGGAAAGTGCCGATCCCCGCAATCTCGTCTCCCTGCTGCAGCTTGGCCTGAAAGCCGGGGATGAGGTCGTGATCTCAGCAGCCGGAGACGGGGCCCGTGCAGCGCTGGAGCAGTTCCTGAACACGGTCAGGGGGCTTACCGTCCGGGAAAAGGCAGATGCCGCCCGCGCTGCAGAAAAAGCAAAGGCCGCTGCAGCGGCCGCGCCGGTCAATGGCTGGAAGCCCGCAGGCAGCCCGGTCATGATCGCAGGTGTTGCCGCCAGCCCGGGGCTGGCGATCGGGAAAGTGCATCTGCTTGCCTCCGGAGAGCCGGACGTCCCTGATGAGCCGGTCGATCTCGCGGCGGGCGGCACGCAGCTCAACGACGCGCTGGTGCGGACCCGCGCGCAGATGAAGGCGCTGGTGGACGATACGACCCGCCGCCTCGGGGCATCGGATGCTGCGATCTTTGCGGCCCAGGCGGGGCTGCTGGATGATACGGACCTCATCACGCTCACCTGTCAGCTCATGGTGGAAGGGCACGGGGTCGCATGGTCCTGGCATCAGGCCACGGAGCGTATGGCCGGACAGCTTTCCTCCCTGGGGAACCCGGTTCTTGCCGCACGTGCGGCTGATCTGCGCGATATCGGGCGGCGCGTGCTGGGCCAGATCGATCCTGATCTGGCAGCCGGAAGCCTGGAAGACCTGCCGGACACGCCCTGTATCATCGTGGCTGCGGATCTCTCACCCTCCGATACCGCCATGCTGGATACTAGCCGTATCGCAGGGATTGCGACGTCCCAGGGTGGCCCGACCTCACACAGCGCGATCCTGGCCCGGACCCTCGGCCTTCCGTCGGTCGTGGCGGGGGGCGCAAACCTGCTGACGGCGGCAGCCGGAACGACAGTCATCGTCGATGGCGATACCGGCCGTGTCTGGCTCGATCCTTCAGAAGACGATATCGCGTCGGCCCGCGCCTGGATTGCCTCAATCGCGGAAAAAAGAGCGGCGGAGGAGGCTGAGCGCAGCCAGCCCGCCCGCACATCCGACGGCCATGAGATTGCCGTTGCTGCGAACGTCAACCGCCCGGATCAGGTCGGTTTCGCCCTTTCCCAGGGAGGAGAGGGGGTCGGCCTTATGCGGACGGAATTCCTGTTTCTGGAGCGGGGCGAAAGCCCGGGAGAGGGGGAGCAGGAGCAGATTTACCGTGCCATGATCGAGGCCCTCGGGGATCGTCCTCTGATCGTCCGCGCCCTCGATATCGGCGGGGACAAGCAGGTGCCGCATCTCGATCTGCCCCGGGAGGAAAATCCCTTCCTGGGCGTGCGCGGCGCACGTCTGCTGCTCCGGCGGCCCGATCTGCTGGAGCCACAGCTGCGCGCGCTCTATCGTGCGGCAAAATCCGGCGGTGATCTGTCCATCATGTTCCCCATGATCACCTCCGTTGCGGAAATCCAGGCCCTGCGCGAGCGTTGTGAGGAAATCCGCAAGGAAGAGGACGCGCCGCAGGTTCCCGTCGGAATCATGATCGAGGTGCCCGCCGCTGCGGTACAGGCGCATGTGCTGGCTGAATACGCTGATTTCTTCTCGATCGGCACCAACGATCTCACCCAGTATGTGCTGGCCATCGACCGGCAGAATCCGGAACTGGCGAGCGAGGCGGACAGCCTGCATCCGGCCGTGCTGCGCCTTATCGCCATGACGGTGGAGGGGGCCTCCCGGCACGGACGCTGGGTCGGTGTCTGCGGCGGTCTTGCAGGAGATCCGTTCGGCGCGTCTCTGCTGACAGGGCTTGGCGTGACGGAACTGTCCATGACGCCGAGGGATATTCCCGCCGTCAAGGCACGCATCCGTTCGGCAGATCTGCCCGCCCTGCAGGCGCTGGCAAAGCGTGCGCTTGAGATGGACAGCGCAGCGGCTGTCCGCAGCCTTGACGGCGCGGCTGCGGGGGAGAGCGTCTGATGCAGATCATCACCATCACCCTCAATCCGGCCATCGATCAGACCGTCACGGTAGAACACCTCGTTCCCGGAACGGTCCATCGTGCGACCTCGGTGCGTCAGAATGCGGGCGGCAAAGGCATCAATGTCGCGTCCTGCCTGGCTGATTATGGTCTCACGCCTGAGGTGCACGGTCTGCTCGGAGAGGAAAATACGGCCTCTTTCGATACACTTTTCGCTGAAAAGGGGATCACGGACCGTCTGCTGCGTATCCCCGGGGCGACGCGTGTCAATCTCAAGATCGTGGACTCTGAGGGCACAACCGACATCAATCTGACCGGCCCGCATATCGCGGGAGAGAGGATCGAGGAGATCGCCGCCGGGGCCGAGGCAATCGCGGGAGCCGACACGCTGGCGGTGCTGTCGGGCAGCCTGCCGCCCGGCTGTCCGGCGGATGCCTGGTCCGCCATGACGCGACGGCTGAAAGCCGCAGGGGCGCGGGTCCTGCTCGATACGAGCGGAGCGCCTCTCACCACGGCGCTCAATGGCGATGTCCTGCCAGATATCATCAAGCCCAACCGCGACGAGCTCGCAGACTGGAGCGGTGAGGCCCTTCCGGAGATGAGCGATATCGTCCGTGTCGCCACCCGGTTGAACGAGCGTGGCATCATGCTCGTTGTCGTTTCCATGGGAAGCGAGGGGGCGCTTTTCCTCTCCGTGGAGGGCGCATTCATCGCACGTCTTAAGGCGGAGCATATCACGAGCACCGTGGGTGCGGGGGATGCGATGGTCGCCGGTCTTGCGGCCGCCCTGGCCGGCCGGGCCGGGCCGGAGCAGATGGCCCGGATGGCAACGGCATTCGCGGTCGGAAAGCTTGGCCTTCCCGGTCCGGCGCTGCCGGATCAGGACACGCTCCGCCGTCTGGCAGCGGACGTGACCATTACGGAACTCAGTAACAGCTGAATGACGGAAAAGCTGTATAAAAATCTGCGTATCAGACAGAGCTGAACGACAGAAAAAGAGAAGAAAAATGAAAAAAATCTTTGCTGTCATCAATGCCGACGGAAACGATATTCAGGCCATGCTTGCCGCAGAAGCCCTGCGCCGCGCCGCGCGTGTCGAAAACCGTGATATTGAGGTGGAGGTCAGGACCGGGCAGGGGACGATCACGCCGCTGCCCGCCGATGCACCCGGCGCGGACGGTGCGCTGCTGTTCGTCGGTCCGGAGGACGGTTCCCTTGCGGAGCGTGCGGCCCTGCGCCTGTCGATTGATGAGGTGCTGGCCGACCCTGCGCGGGCCTTGCGTGAAACGCCCGGCACCAATGTCGGTGCGGGTGCGGCTGCACCTGCGAGCACTTCCGTTCCGAAAATCGTTGCCGTCACATCCTGCCCGACGGGCATCGCACACACCTTCATGGCGGCGGAGGGCCTGCAGGAAGGCGCCCGTCAGCTCGGCTATGAACTCCGTGTCGAGACCCAGGGCTCCGTCGGTGCGGGCACGCCTCTGACTGCCGATGAGATCGCGCAGGCAGACATCGTCCTGATCGCCGCCGACCGGGAGGTAGACCGTGCCCGGTTCGCCGGAAAGCGCGTTTTCGCAGGCAATACCAAACCGGCTATCACCGGCGGCGCCGCGTTGATCACCCGCGCCCTTACGGAGGCGAAGACACAGGGCGGCGGCTCAGCCACGTCAGGTGCGACCGCCTCAGCCACGGCCCAGCAGGAGCGGGCCGGTCCCTACAAGCACCTGATGACCGGCGTGTCGTTCATGCTGCCGTTCGTGGTCGCGGGTGGCCTTCTCATCGCCATCGCGTTCGCCATCGGCGGTATTCACGCAGGGGATGCCTCAGCGGCGGGAACCCTGGCGCATGCGCTGTATCAGATCGGTGCACAGGGCGGGTTCGTGCTGATCGTCCCTGCTCTTGCCGGATATATCGCATGGTCCGTGGCAGACCGGCCGGGCATCGCTCCGGGCATGATCGGCGGACTGCTCGCCAACAGTCTGGGGGCAGGGTTTCTGGGCGGTATCGTGGCGGGATTCATCGCGGGCTACGGCGTTGACTGGCTGAACCGGCTGATCCGGCTGCCGAAAAATCTGCAGGGCCTGAAACCCATTCTCTTCCTGCCTCTGCTGGGAACGCTGCTCACGGGTCTGCTTATGATCTATGCCGTAGGCACGCCGGTGGCCGCCGCCCTGGCCTTTCTGACCGGATGGCTGCGCTCGATGCAGGGATCCAGTGCGATCCTGCTTGGCCTGATCCTGGGCGCGATGTCGGCCTTTGATATGGGCGGACCGGTTAACAAGGCGGGCTACGCCTTCTCCGTGGGGCTGATCGCAAGCCAGGTCTGCACACCCATGGCGGCAACCATGGTGGCCGGCATGACTCCCCCGCTCGGTATCGCACTGGCAACCTTTCTGTTCCGCAACCGGTTTACGGCCGAAGAGCGGGAGGCCGGAAGTGCCGCTGCGGTGCTTGGTCTCGCCTTCATCACGGAAGGCGCCATTCCGTTTGCCGCACGTGACCCATTCCGTGTGATCCCGTGCTTTATGATCGGATCGGCCGTCGCCGGAGCGATCTCCATGGGCTTCGGGGTGGAGCTGAAGGTGCCGCATGGCGGCGTGTTCGTGCTGCCGATTCCGGGAGCCGTCACGCATCTGGCCGCGTATGTTCTGGCCATCGTTGCAGGAACGTTCACGACAGCGCTGCTTGCCGGACTGCTCAAGAAGAAGCCGCAGGCAGCCTGAAGGCTTCCTTCACCTTCAAAACATCTTCTGTCAGCAACAGGCAAATCCCACGCAGAGGGGAAAAGACCATGTTCAGACCACTCCTCAGAGGAGCCTGCTATGCGGGCGCCATTTCCCTTACCCTGTCCACAGCGATGGCGCAGAATAACAGTGAGACCGACCCGGCCTCACTGCCGCCGCCGACGCTTCCGGATCACCAGGCTGATGAGGTCCCCTCATTCCAGCCTCTTGCGGATTATGGAGTCATTTTTGCCATCAGCTACACCGGCGAGGCTGCAGGCAATGTCACCGGAGGTCTGCGCCGCGCCGCAGCCTATACCGGGCAGATCTACATGGCACGGATATCGATCTGAACAAGCTGATCGGTATGAACGGCAGCGTCATCCATTTTGCCGTGACAAACCGGCATGGAGAGAGCCTCTCGGCCTCCGCGCTCGGCAACAACACCTCGGTCCAGGAATTATGGGGCACACAGAACACCCACCTGGCCATCATGACGTTCGAGCAGAAATTTTTCAAAGACAGGCTGAGTATCGAGGCAGGGCGCAGCTAGGCCAATATTCACTTCCTCAACTCTCCGCTCTACTGCAACTTCCAGACGAATTCTGCCTGCGGTAATCCGACATTCGTTTTCAAGAACAGTAATTTCACCTATTTTCCGGCTTCGAGCTGGATGGCTCATGCCAGACTGAAAGTCACGCAGAGGACCTGGATTCACAGCGGCGTCTATGAGGTCAATCCCGACCGGAAGCGCCGGACTGATGACGGGCTCAGCCTGAGCACGCGTAATGCCACCGGTGTGATCGTGCCCTGGGAAGCCGGATATGATTCGGAAATCGGCCGGACCCGGATGCCCGGACATTACATCGTCGGAGGCTAGCTGTTTGGTCCCGGGATTTGATGGTGCGGATTATGTATGAACCTTGATGGTTCTTTTTCCCATTGCTGACAAATGAA
>NZ_JAJJND010000092.1 GCF_029759835.1 Acetobacter sp. AN02 | reverse complement strand
AAACTCAAATCTACTTTCCTCGCAGCAGTGCAGTTCGCTTCAATCATCATACTGCTTAACTGACGACACGACGTAAGAGGAAATCACAGTTTTTTATCGAAGCTTTCCTCAGCCGACAGTCTGACGGAAAACCACGTATTCCGTCTTTACCTTTATTATTCAGAACACTGGCAGGAACGGCAGAACAACCGGACAACCCGCCCGGAACAATGACAAATCCCGGACCGCAATATACTCCGCCTTCGGACATCAGGCGGATATGAACCTGTGGCAGTCACATATCTGCCGAAGATACGATCTTTATTTCAGGGATAAATCTGCCAGTCATCACTTCTGCGTATGACGGCAGGATCGGTCCGGACAGCAACTCAGATCCGCTGCCGTCCGGACCAGCCCGCACCGGAAAGAGCCCGGCGCGGATCAGAACCGATATTACTTGTGGCGACGATGACCGCCACGACGACGACCCGTCGCCTTCGGTGCGGACAGCTTGTGCGCCTCGGTCAGATGCGTCTGGACATCCGTAGCCATGTCAGACGCGTAGCTCTTGAGATCTTCCATCGTCGTGGAAGCAACCTCGTCAGAATAGACATTCGCGGCATCCTGATGGCCGGAAATCACGGTGGACGCGAAAGCGCGGTCAAACGCCGTGCCCTTCTTGGCGGACAGATCGTCGACGATCTTCTGGTCATCCGCGTTCAGCGCCGTAGCCAGCGTGACGTTATGAGACGTCGCAATCCCCGTCAGACGTGTCTGGCTGTCCGTGTGGTCACGCACCAGCGTATCAGCGAACTGCGTCACCTGCTGGTTCTTACTGTTCGTGGAGGCCAGATTTCCGATCGCGATATCCAGCTCGTTGATTGCCGAAGCCTTCTGCACGAACGCCGCATCCGCATCCGACAGCGGTGCCGTCGCAGGGTTGTTACCGGCGCAGGCGGCAAGGGCCAGCATGGAAGCAGCGCACAGAGCACTGGCGATTTTTTTCATCTTGACTTCTCCGCACAGGAAGATGGACCTCTGCGGACGGCCCGCAGAGCATTCCGGTTTTTCCGGTCGCAGACTGCGCGGCTAACATACCGTTATTCTCCCCGCAACTGGTCTTTCCGTGAAAACGATAATAAGTCACGGTACGCCGGATGTTGTTACGGGTTCCGGTCAAGAAAAAAACAGATCAGTTCTGTTCCGTTTCATCCAGGAAGAACAGCATGAAGACTCCATTGCGCTCTGTCCCGATCTGGCGCGCCGCCGGAGCAGCCCTCGCCGCTGCCGGAATGGCCCTCTCGGCACTCGCCGCCCATTTCCCGGAAAACCGCCTCGCACCGGGCGGAAGAACCATGCTGCACAGCGCAGCCGAGGTCATGGTCTGGCATGCCCTCGCCCTGCTGCTGGCCGGACTGGTCCCCGCACGCCCCTCGCGCGCGATCCTGCTCGGCGTATGGGGACTGCTGGCCGGGACACTCCTGTTTGCATCAGGCGTCTGCCTCACGGCTTTCACAGGAATCCACCCCGGTCCTGTCGCCCCGTCCGGAGGCAGTCTCCTGATCCTGTCCTGGCTCTTTCTGGCCATCGCCCTGCCACTGTGGAAAACAGGGCAGGACTGAAGCCGGACTCAGGCGCGGGAGAAGAGCTGATCCGCCGGAAGACGTGATTTCGGCAGGTTCGCGTTGAAGTCATTCGCAGAACGATGACCCAGCGCAACGATCACCGCCGGCCGGAGATTTTTCGCGGCAAGACCGAACTCCTCGCTCAGAATCCCCGCATCGAAACCTTCCATCGGCGTGGCATCCACCTTCAGAAGCCCGGCAGCCAGCAGCAGGAATCCCTGCGCGATATAGACCTGGTTCTTCGCCCAGACATCAATATCTCCCATCTTCTCGTGCAGGGATACATAGCCGGTACGGCCACGATTCTGGCTTTCACGCGCCTCCTCACTCGCAAAACGCCCGTCCGCAGCCTCCTGATCAAGCACGGCCCGGAGATACTCCGGCGTCAGCGCGGTCATCGCGCAAAGAACGATCACAAGAGAGGCATTCTCGATTTTGGGAGCATTATAGGCACAGGGCCCGACAGCCGCCTTTGCGATACGGGCCTTTCCCGCCGCATCGTCTGCCACAATAAAATGCCATGGCTGAGAGTTGACCGAAGACGGGCTGAACCGCAGCGCATCAAGAAGCTGGGTCACCACCTCTTCCGGCAGGCGCTGTTCCGGATCGTACGCCTTGGTCGTATAACGCGTCCTGAGGGTCTCTGTCAGAGTCATGGCCTGATATATCCTGCATAAACCGAAAAAAGCAGGACAGAGACTGCGCGCCGCCCGGCGGCAACGTCAAGGGCCGCCCGGAACACGCAGTCTGCGCGGAACTGAAGGGATTCCGAATTCCGAAGCCGTCAGCAGGCCACTCCGGAAGCAGTCACCCCGCAGAGCCTGATCAGAGACCGGCCGGAACCTTGCCGCCGTTCTCTGCAAGTTTCCGGCGAACCTCCTTGATCAGCCAGACATTCATCGTGGCGGAATCATTCTGGTCACCGGTATAGCCCAGTTCGGTCGCAAGCTGCTTACGAGCCGCAAGAGAACTGTCGAGACCAAGCAGCTTCAGCAGATCAACGATCGACTCTTTCCAGTTGAGCGTCTCGCCCTTTCCGGCGGCCAGACCGCTCAGAACCGCATCGACATCAACCGGAGCCGCTGCCGGAGCAGCAGCCTGAGCCGGGGCAGGAGCAGAAGCGGCAGCCTCCGCCCCCGTCTTCGCAGGCTCCGCAGCCTTTGCATGACCGAAAATGGCGGAAACGATAGAACTGAAAATACCCATGACGGATTTTCCTTTCGTCAGAACGCTGTTTTGACCGCAGACCCGGACAGGATCTCAGTAACGATACGCCTCATGCTTGAACGGGCCGCTCACGGGCACATCGATATACTCAGCCTGCTTTTCAGAAAGCTTCGTGATCTGAGCACCGACTTTCGCAAGATGCAGTGCCGCGACCTTCTCGTCCAGCTTCTTCGGCAGAACATAGACCTTGTTCTCATACTGGCCCGGCTTTGCCGTCCAGAGCTCGATCTGAGCCAGGGTCTGATTGGTGAAGGAGGCGGACATCACGAAGGACGGATGCCCCGTGGCGTTGCCAAGGTTCACAAGACGCCCCTCGGAAAGGATGATCAGGCGCTTTCCGTCCGGAAAGACAACCTCATCCACCTGCGGCTTGATGTTATCCCATTTGAAATTCCGCAGAGCCTCAATCTGAATCTCGGAATCGAAATGCCCGATATTACAGACAATGGCGCGGTGCTTCATCTCGCGCATGTGGTCGATCGTGATGACATCCACATTGCCCGTCGCCGTCACGAAAATATCGCCGCGCGGCGCGGCGTCTTCCATCGTCACGACCTCATAGCCTTCCATCGCGGCCTGCAGGGCGCAGATCGGATCGGCCTCGGTCACCAGAACGCGACAGCCCGCATTGCGAAGCGACGCGGCAGAGCCCTTGCCCACATCGCCATAACCGGCAACCACGGCAACCTTGCCCGCCATCATCACATCCGTACCACGGCGGATGGCATCCACCAGGCTTTCACGGCAGCCGTAAAGATTGTCGAATTTCGACTTGGTCACGCTGTCATTGACGTTGATCGCCGGAACCTTCAGCGTGCCCTTCTTCTGCATCTCCCACAGACGATGCACGCCCGTCGTCGTCTCCTCGGAAAGACCGCGCACGTCCTTAAGCATCTCAGGATACTTGTCATGCATCAGGACAGTCAGATCGCCGCCATCGTCCAGAATCATGTTCGGCGTCCAGCCGTCCGGACCCCGGACGGTCTGCTCGATGCACCACCAGAATTCCTCTTCCGACAGACCTTTCCACGCAAACACCGGAACACCGGCCGCGGCAACGCCCGCAGCAGCATGATCCTGCGTGGAGAAAATATTGCACGAAGACCAGCGCACCGTAGCGCCCAGGGCAATCAGCGTCTCGATCAGAACCGCCGTCTGGATGGTCATGTGCAGACAGCCGGCGATACGGGCGCCCTTAAGCGGCTGACTTGCGCCATATTCCTCACGCAGGGCCATCAGACCCGGCATCTCGCCCTCGGCGATGGAAATTTCTTTCCGGCCCCATTCTGCGAGAGAAATATCTTTGACCTTATAATCTGTGGCGCTCATCATTGCCCCGTATAGCGGTGAAGGTGCGCCTCTATACCGCGCTGGGAAGATGAAGGCCACCCGCTCCGGATTGATATATTATAACATTCCGCGTATGCGGGGGACATGACACGCCGCCTCCTGCTCCTCCCCGCCCTGTGCAGCCTGTGGCTGAATGCAGGCACGGCCTCCGCCGCACAGCCCGGACTCGTGGCCGCAGAGAGCATCTGGGGCGATATCGCCGCCAGCGCCGCCGGAGATCAGGTGTCCGTCACAAGCGTCATCTCGGGCGCCGACAGCGATCCGCACCTCTTCGAACCCTCCCCCTCGGTCATGAAAAGGATTTCCGAGGCCCGGCTGGTTCTGCTCAACGGAGGGGGATACGACCCGTGGATGGAGCGTCTGGTCTCCGATCGCGCCCCGGACAGCGTCCTGAATGCGGCACGGATCAGCGGGAGACATCCGGGAGACAATCCGCATATCTGGGTCAGCCCCGATGCCGTCCGCGCCGTCGCCACACAGCTTGTTCAGAGCCTGAACCGCCTGGACCCGGGCGGCACGAACGCACGCAGCCGGACACTCCAGGCCCTTAATCACGATATCGACGTGCTGGACGCCCGCATCGAGGCCCTGCGTCCGCATCTGACCGGAAAGACCATCGCGGCAACGGAGTCCATCGTGACGCCACTGACCGACAGGCTTGGCCTGGTCATGACCGGGCAGGCCTTCCAGCAGGCCGTAATCAACGATACCGAACCCTCCCCTTCCGCCGTGGCGGAAATGGAACAGGCCATCACCGGCCGGAAAATCCGTCTCCTGATCCGCAACGCCCAGACACGGACACCGGCCACGGACAGGCTGACCGAACTCGCCGTCAGAACCGGCATCCCCGTCCTGGACGTTCACGAAACCCTGCCTCCGGGAATGACCTGGCAGAGCTGGATGAATCATCTGCTCGACGGTCTGGCACAGATCTCCCCTGAATGAGCGCACCGCCTGCCATCTCCTGTCACGGCCTGGAAACCGGCCCGGCCGGACGCTCCGTGCTGCGCAATGTCTGTTTCGACATCCCTCCGGGGACGGTCACAGCCGTGCTCGGTCCGAACGGCGCCGGAAAGACAACACTGTTCCGCACCCTGCTCGGCCTGATCCGACCGGCACGCGGCACGCTCGCCCTGTTCGGGCAGCCCGTAAAAACCGGACGCAGGGATGTCGGCTACCTGCCACAAACCCGCACACCGGCTGGCCCCACACTGAGCGGACGCACGCATATCCTCGCCGCGCTGCAGGGCAGCCGCACATGGGGTCTGCCCGACCCGCGCGGACCGGCAGAGCTGGACCGGCTGCTGCAGGAACTGGGCGTCTCATCCCTGGCCGACCGCCCCTTCGGCAGCCTTTCCGGCGGCGAACGTCAGAAACTGCTGCTCGTCCAGGCCCTGCTCGGCCAGCCCCGGCTGCTGATTCTGGACGAACCTCTCGCCGGGCTGGACCCCGCGCATATGCAGGACGTCGCCGTTCTCGCAGGCAAACTGGCACGTGAGAAAGGGCTTACCGTCCTGATGTCCACACATGACATCAATCCCCTGGCCGATGTCACGGATCAGGTTCTGTATCTGGCGGGCGGGGAGGCACGGTTCGGAACATCAGACGACGTGCTGACCTCACCCGTCCTCAGCACACTCTATGGCTGCCCTGTGGAGGTCTTCCGGACCCCGTCAGGCCAGGTTTTCGTATCGGCAGGTCGCACCTGATGCTGCAGTTTGAATTCATGCGCCTGGCCTTTCTGGCCTCCGGACTGGCTGCCCTTCTGTCGGGCGTGACAGGATGGTTTCTCGTTCTCCGTCGCCAGAGCTTCGCAGGCCATGCCCTGTCCCATATCGGCTTTGCCGGAGCTGCCGCCTCGTTATGGGCAGGTCTGCCTCCGCTGGCCGGGCTGATGCTGACGGCCGGACTGGGCGGCACCGTCATGGGCACCTCCGGCGCCCGTCAGGAACAGCATGATGTGGCCATCGGCCTGACCCTGGCTTTCTCCATGGGGGCCGGTATGCTCTTCCTGCATCTGCTGAACGGCCCCGCCCGGAGAGCCACCGCCCTGCTGTTCGGCAACGTGATGGGAATCGATACCCCGACCCTCATCTGCCTCACCGTGACTGTTCTCGCAGGGCTTGCAGGCATGGCTCTACTCGCACGCCCCCTGCTGTTCCTCAGCCTTCAGCCCGAACTGGCCGAGGCCCGCGGCGTCCCCGTGCGCCTGATCAGCGGCCTTTTCCTCGGGCTGACCGGACTGGCCACCGCCGCCTGCGCCGAAGTAACGGGAGTCCTGCTGGTCTTCACCCTGATGATCGGCCCGGGCGCAACAGCGCTCCGGCTCGGACTTACCCCTCTGGCCGGGCTGGCTGCGGCAGCCGGACTGGCAGTCGCCGAAGCCTGGGGCGGCCTTGCCCTTGCCTGGCAAAGCGATGCCCCCGTTTCATTCTGCATCGCCCTTCTGAGCCTGCTGGTCTTCGGGCTGACCACACTCCGCATGAAACGGAAAAACGGAGACGTGCAGAATACTCAGTTCTGAACCGGCTGCGTCGTATCGGTCCTCTGTGCAACGGCCGGACGGGACGTCAGAAGATTGAAGATACGCTGACGATTCGGGTCGGTAATACGACCGTTTACCCAGTCCCGCAGACGCTGCAGCGTCTCCCAGTCATTCGTATGTGATGCATCCGTCGCAAGACGCAGACTGAGATTCTGCTGAATCTCATTCAGGGGACCGGTCTCAGGAAGCTGCTTAGTGGCCAGACGGCCGACGATCAGGACAGCTTCCTGCCATTTATGACTTTCCTCCAGGATACGCCCGCGCATGTCCAGAGCCTCGGCATTTTCATCTCCGGACAGCATCTCCAACGCGCGTTCCTTTTCACCCTGCTGAAGCAGGATGCGCGCGGATACCAGCTTCCTCTGGCTGGCAATATCCGTAGACAGAGAGGAAGTCGCCGTATCATCAAGCGCCTTGCGGGCCGGGCCCAGACGCCGCGCCGCCACATCGGCAGAAGCCAGCTTCGCCCCCCACTCACCACGCTGCTGATCACCGGGCGCAAAAGGCAGGGCACGCTCGTAGGCCGTAGCCGCCTGAGCAGGCAGGCCGAGATTGGACAGACGATCCCCGAGGCTGGCCAGAATCTGACCCTTCTCCGGAGAATCCGGGATCATCTCCAGATGGGATTCAATCAGGGCAATAATATCAACAGAATTGCTCTCGGGAGGCGAGCCCGGCGGAGGCAGCTGGGCAAGCTTGCTGACAATTCCGGAAACCCGTCCCTGCAGCGCCGCGCGATGCGCCGGGAAAAGTTCAGCGATCGCATCACAGAGCATCAGCGCATTACGCCAGTCCCCGGCCTGAGCATAGGCATCCAGCATGGACAGCTGCACATCCGCTTCCCGGCCGGTCATCCTTGCGGTCAGACGCATCCGGTCAAAAGCTTCGGCCGCCTTGAGATGCGTGATCTGCCCCAGCTTTTCCCTGAGCCGGATTCCTTCTTCCAGCCCGACCTCACTCAGATGCGTAGACGGGCTGAGCGCCAGCTTGTCAAAGGCGCTGAGCGCCGCCTCATCCTGACCGCTGCGCAGGAGCAGAAGGGCACGCGCCGCCGAAAATTCCGGTCCGGCCGGCATGGAAGACAGCACCTTCCGGTCAGCTTCCGATCCGAAACGGGCAATATTTTCAGCAATCTCCGGCTGCAGCAGCGCCCGCAAAGGCTGCGGATACCCCGACAGCCGATTGTAGGACGCAGCCAGAAGTCCCGCCGCATCTGCCGGTCTGTCCCCGGTACGCACCGTATACAGCCCGCGCCACAGCGACTCATCCGGATGACCGCCCTGCCCCGGCAACTTGTTCAGGACGGACGCCGCATCCATGTCCCCGATCATAAAGGACGACATCGCGGAGAGAAGCGTAATATCAGGGCTATTCTGGGCGGACGGATCATCCGTCATCAGCGTAAAAAGAATCGCACGCGCCTGACGGGCATCCCCCATCATAAAGGCCGCACGCGCCGCAGCAAGACGTGGTCCCGTCCTGCGCCCGGGTGGCGTCATGGCGGCTTCCGTCCACAATCTGCGATAATTCTCTCTCAGAGCAGGGACTGCGGCACTACCCTGCGTGATCCAGGACCAGTCCTCAGGAACACTGGCCAGCATTTCCGTACTGCCCTGCCCCACAGGAAGCCCCGGCATTCCGGTCGCATCCAGGAACATCCCCTCGTCCGCCGGACGCAGGCCCAGCTGGTCGCTGTCTGCTGCAATCACCAGCCCCTGAACCGAGGGCAGAATCTCATAGCCCACCGCATGCCGAATGGTGGCTCCGCCCGAAATCATATCCTGGGATGTTCCGATCAGGAGACGTGCCCCGGTCGCCGGATCCGTCAGGGTCACCACACGTCCGACAGCAGGCAAGGGAAAGAGCATTCCCGCGTTACGACGGCGCGGAATGATCACCGGACCCGGAGCGACAGGAACCTGATCCGGACCTGCCGTCAGAATCCAGCCTCCGGTCTGCTTCGAGAGGGAAAAATGCTGCGGATGATCAGTGTGAAGCGTCAGGATGGTCGCATCGCCCTGATCGTGAATATCCAGCGAGGCAAAATTCACCGATCCGGCAAGAGCACTGCGATCAAAAGCCGTTGCGTGATCAAGAACGATCAGGAAATCCTTTCCCGACCAGAACGCCGCGACACCCGTTCCGCTGCGGACCGGAAGAAAAATCCTGGAAGAACTGTCCGGCGGCGGAGGCAGCGCCTCAGCCTGTACGGCGGGAACACTGCTGCCCGGAGCAGGAGCACCCGGCGCGGCATTCGCGGCAGGCTTCGGCAGCACGGGCGGCGTAAGTGTCTGCTGTTTCCAGCCCTCAGGCAGCCGGGGCTCTGCTGAAGCTGCATCAGGAGCTTTATTCGCTGCGGATTCCGCTGCAGGACGCTCATGAGATGCACGGGGCGGTGTCCGCACGGCAGCAGTCTGCCCTGAAGTGTTCGCCGCCTGGACAGGAAAAGGCAGCCCGGAAACACTCGCAAGCAGTGCAGCCGTCAGACAAAGTTTCCCCGACGGGACAGCCGGACAGAAAGAGGACAGTCTGAACTTCATGGCTCTCTGATACAGCAGGAAAGATTTCCGCGCCATCTTCTCCGGGATCCTGATCGGGTCAGAGCAGACTGCGCCGGGATGAGGCGACCTGCTGCGGCAGGGGTGCAGCAGGAGGATCAGCCAGAAACTGCGTGGCCTTATTTGCCTTTTCCAGTGTCATATTGGCGAGAATGGCCGATGTCTTCCGGGGATTCATTTCAGATAGATGCTTGCGCTCGTTCAGTCGTGCCATGACTTTTTCTGTTCGTCATCCAGATTTTTCAGCCGTACATCAAGCACCGCCTGTGAAGCTTCTATCTCTGTTTTACGATCATTGAGATCCCGGGAAACTTTCTCAAGCTCTCTCTACTGATTCACTACGGCGTGTCGTCAATTAAGGGCTGCGCGTGTGCCGTGAGTGTTGTACTTTCCGGCTTCCTGTGCAGACTGTTTTCCCGGTTTTGAGGGAGA
>NZ_JAJJND010000091.1 GCF_029759835.1 Acetobacter sp. AN02 | reverse complement strand
AGAACAACACAACGGAAAACGGACTTTGCCCTTTACAGGGAGCGAAACCTTATCGAGCGCTTCTTCAATAAATTCAAACAGTTCCGCGCCATCGCTGCCCGCTACGACAAACTCAAATCTACTTTCCTCGCAGCCGTGCAGTTCGCTTCAATCATCATGCTGCTTAACTGACGACACGACGTACAGCAAGGCAAAGGCGCATGACGCGGCCTACAGGAAATTCATCTCCGAGAGCATGGACGCTCTGGGATAAACTCTTGTCGTTCCTTCACATCAGCGCGAAATCCGATCAGTATCGGGTTTTCTGACGGGGGGTGATCCTCGCGTCTGATGCGGGAGAAGGATCAGGGTGCGTCTTCGCAGCAGACCGTCATCGCAGATATCGGGCATCCGGTATCTGCTCGTTGTCCTGCGCAGCCTCGTACGGGCCAGTTCTGTCTGGCTGGTGCCCGTCGCCGGACTGACGGGCTGCGTTGCCGGTCTTCTCGTGACTGCCGTCACGCGGATCACGCTGTGGATGCACAGCGTACTGTTCAGCGGCATTCCTTCCGGACGACTGTCCGGTCTTACGGATATCCCCCTGTGGAATGCCCTGATTCCGGCCACCGGCGGGCTTCTTCTGGTCGGTTTTATGCGTCTGAGCGCCCGCCGGGTCAGCCGCCGGATCGTTGACCCTGTGGAGGCCAACGCCCTGAGGGGCGGGCGCATGTCCCTGCGTGACTCGCTGGCGATGCAGATGCAGGTCATCATCTCCAACGGATTTGGCGCATCGCTCGGTCTTGAAGCCGGATTTACACAGGTCTCATCCGCCCTGTGCAGCCGCATCGGCAGGTTCCTGCGCGTAACCCGTGCCGATATGCGCCTTCTGGTCGGATGCGGGGCCGCCGGAGCGATCGGAGCCGCTTTCGATGCTCCGGTGGCCGGGGCGTTCTATGCGTTCGAACTCATCATCGGCACTTACACCCTGTCGATGCTCGCGCCGGTTGCCACGGCATCGCTGTGCGCCGTGGCCGTCGTGCATCTCACGGGAAATACACTGCCGCTGCAGACGCTCGATATTCCGTCCGCCCTGACAGCCGGGCAGTATATGGTGCTTGCCGTCATGGGAGGCGTGGTCGCACTGCCCGCAATCCTGCTCATGCGCGGCGTGACACTCGTGGAGTGGCTGTTCCGCACGTCTCCGCTTCCGGCCTGGAGCCGGCAGGCCGCAGGCGGACTGCTGGTCGGCGGGCTTGCCCTGATCTCACCCACCGTCCTGTCCTCAGGTCACATGGCCGTGCGGAATGCGCTCGCAGGGCAGGTGTCCCTGAACGATGCGCTGCTGCTGCTCTGCCTCAAGGCGCTCTCTTCCTCCATATCCATCGGCGCGGGATTCCGAGGCGGATTGTTCTTCGCCTCCCTCTGGCTTGGCGTTCTGAGCGGTGAGATATGCGGAGACCTTCTGTCCTGGAGCGGGATCATAAATATTCCGACCTCCGCCTGCGTCATCGCCGGGATGTGCGCCTTTGCCGTCGCGGTGATCGGCGGGCCGGTCACGATGATCTTTCTCGCCCTTGAGACCACCGGCAGCTTCGGCCTTACGCCCGCCGTGCTGATGGCGGGTCTTGCCGCCGCGGTCACGACCCGGTCGCTCTTCGGATATTCCTTCACAACGTGGCGCTTCCACGTGAACGGCGAACAGATACGCTCTCCGATCGACGTGGGGCGGCAGAGATCACTCACGGTCGGACGCCTGATGCAGGCAGATCCGCCGGTCCTGCCGGAGACCATGAAAATCAGCGAAGCCTGCGGGCAGTTTCAGGACTTCATGCCCCGCTATATCCTGCTGGAAAATACAGAGGGTGGCTATGCCGGGCTGGTCTCGGGAGAGGCTTTACGGAACGCGGAGGAAAGCGGGGCTTCCTGGCCGGTCTCCTCACTGTCACATGCGGAAGATCTCTTTCTCCGGCCCTCCTGCTCCTGCCGGGACGCGCTCGCGATGTTCGACAAGGCGCGCCTGCCGGTCATGGCGGTTCTGTGCGATGAGGAATGTGAGGACGACCACCCCGGGGAGCACCATGAACCCCCGGGCCGGATAGCGGGCCTCCTGAGCGAGCGATATGTGCTCAGACGCTATGCGGATGAGATGGAGCGGAGCTGGCAGGATCTGGCAGGCCGGATGTAGGCCAGGCCGGGAAGAGACGTGCAGCATCCGCCACGGCTTCCGGCGTGATCTCCGGGCAGAAATCCGTTTCCGCAAGAATCCGGACCCTGCCGTTCCTCTCGATTGCCTCTCGGTTTCCCGGATTGAGCGGCCCGTTGAGCACCACGCCAAGCACTGCAATCCCCCGTCTGCGGAGCTCCGCCAGACTGAGCAGCGTATGGCTGATCGTGCCAAGTCCGCTGCGGGCGACGAGCACGACTGGCAGACCGAAGCGCTGCATGAGATCGGCCATCATCACACCAGGCGCTACAGGCACAAGCACACCGCCCGCGCCCTCGACAACCAGGGGCGTCCCGATATCCTGCAAGGGAAGCCGGATATCATCCGGCTGAATGCTCACCCCCTCCAGGGCCGCCGCCGCATCCGGCGCAAGCGGTGCGGCAAAGCCGGCGAAAGGTAGGATGATGCGGTCAGGGGTGAGCTGTGCCAGCTCCCGCACAACCGGCGTATCACCGGCCTCATCCGCCAGACCCGTCTGCAGCGGCTTCCAGTAAAGCGCATTCCACGCACGGACCAGGCAGGCTGAAACAAAGGTTTTCCCGACACCTGTATCCGTGCCGGTCACGAACACACCCGCACGGGCCGGGGTACGGAACATGCCGCTGGCAATGGTCCAGGATATGCTTTCCTCGGCCTCATCAAAAGCGTTCAGAACGCGCCTCAGGGCTCCGGCCGAAAGTGGCCTTTGTCCCGCGCGGGGTGCAGCCGCGCCCGTATCATGAAGCCGTCGAAGGAAGGAAAGGCCATCGCCGGTTTCCGAAATGATCTGCGTTTCCCATCGGCCGGACATATCCGCCGGGATATCCTCCGCAAGCTGTCCGGCAGAAGGATAGTCATGAAGAGAGACAGGCACCCGGGCGGTGGCGCAGGCTTCACGCCACTCCGCAAAACACCCCTCAGCCAGTGTCGTGACAGCCAGCGTGCCGCCGGGCGAAAGAAGGGCACGCAGGGCATGCAGAACCTGCGCCCGGTCCGGACACCATTGCAGGGCAAGACTGCCGCAGATCAGGTCGAACGGTCCTTCCGCAGACGGCTGCTGTGCATCCATTACCGCATACCGCACGCTGTCTCTCAGCCGGTTCCGCGCCCGCTCCAGCATCTCCGGGCTGATATCCGTCGCAAGAATATCGGCCTGTGGCCACAGACGGCGCAGATGTTGTGTCAGAAGACCTGTTCCGCAGCCGAATTCCAGAATTCGTAACGGCTTTATTCCGGACCGTTCAAGCTGCGCTGCCAGGTTCCGGGCAACGCAGGCCTGCAGGGAGGCTGCCCGGTCATAGCCGGAGGCGCGGGAAAAACGCTCCCGGACGGATGCGGAAGAAAAGTGGGTCATCCCGGTATCTTTCTCCTGTCGAGCAGAAAAACCGTGCATTCCTCAGGATGCGTCAGAGGCAGCATATGTGAGCCCCCGGCGATCCATGTGATCCGCTCTTCCGGAAAGCAGGCCCGGCTCATGGCCGGAGACACGATCCGGTCCTGCTCTGCGCACAGAACACAGACATCCCGCCCGCTGTCCCGCACATCGCAGTTTTCCAGAAAATCCAGACCTTCCCTCAGGGAATCCACATCAGCATCCCTGCACGGACTATCTTCTTCCAAGCCGCAGTTTTTCCGGAATGACGCCAGAACGGATAGTGGATCTTCAGAAAGCCCCGCTTGCATGCGGGCAAGCACGCGCGCATGAACACCATCAGGAAAATCCGGCTTTTTTACAAAACAGGAAAATCCGCTGATCCCTGCAATCCGGCTTCCTGCAGGCAGAACGGCATGACGAAGCAGCCATAAAAGTCCCATTGAATGACCGGCCACCAGAACGGGACCGGGAGGAGTAAAATCCTCATTCAGGGAAACATGTTTTCCCGTGGCGTCACCAAAGAAACCGAAATCGGTCACACCGGCATCTTCCATGCCCCGGCAGGCCCGCACACGGTCCCATACGGAAGCATCAAATCCCCATCCGTGCACGAGGATGACAGGAAGCATCTTCATCTCCGCGTGGAAAAACGTGCAAGGGCGGCAGCCAGGCGCTCCGTATCCGCATCGCTCTGCGCGGCGTTGAGGGAGATCCGCAGACGGCTGGTTCCCGCAGGAACGGTCGGAGGGCGGATCGCAATGGCCAGAATTCCCTCATCCTCAAGAAAAGCCGTCAGTTCCAGCGCCCTTCCGGCCTCTCCGGCCATCACGGGTATGATCTGCGTGGAAGAATCCGTCGGCGCATATCCCTGATCAGCAAGCTGCGCGCGCAGCCAGTCTGCCCGGCGGGAAAGTGTCGCGCGGGCCTCATCCATATCAGGCAGAAGATCCAGAGCCGCATCCGCAGCCCCGAGCACCGAAGGCGGCAGAGCCGTGGAAAAGACAAAACCGGAGGCCTTATTCAGAAGCCAGTCACACAGCGCCCGCGATCCGGCCACCCACGCCCCCATACCGCCGAGCGCCTTGCTGAACGTGCCCATCGACAGCGCGACATCCCCGACCCCCGCCGTAAGCCCCGCACCGCCGGAACCGAGCACACCGGTCGCATGCGCTTCATCGACATAAAGAAACGCACCATATCGCCGGGCCAGAGCGGCAAGGGCAGGAATATCCGCCCGGTCACCGTCCATACTGAACACGCTTTCCGTTGCAATTACCTTCAGCCCAGGCATCTCCGCACGCTCCTGCAGAAGCGTCTCAAGATGGGAAAGATCATTATGACGGAAACGGATCTGCGAAAGGCCCGCCGCCGCACAGCCATGATGCAGGCTGGCATGATTGAGCCGGTCTGCAAATACCAGCATCGTAGCGCCCGTCTGTTCTTTCGACAGTCTGGCAAGCGCCGGGATCACGGAGGCATTGGCCTGCCACCCGCTGGCAAACAGCAGCGCAGCCTCCTTGCCCTTCAGAGCCGCAATCCGGGCCTCCACGCGCTCATGCAGATCGCGCGTTCCTGTCACAAGCCGGGAAGAACCGGAGCCGGTTCCCTCACGCGCGGCCGCATCCGCCGCACGCTCGGCCAGAAGCGGATGCCGCGAGAGACCGAGATAATCGTTTGACGAGAAATCCAGCAGCGTTTTCCCATGCGGCGTCCGGAAATCCGCGCGTAGATACGGACTGAGCGGATGCAGCCTGCGCCGGCGGTCCTGCCGGGCAAGATCATCAAGAGCCTGGAGAAAAAGAGGATCGAACGGGGTCATGTGCCAAGTGGTGCCGTAGCCTGCAGCGCCGGTCAATCCTGCGGGTCTTTACGTTCCGCCCCGTAACCGGCACACCCGCTGCAGAGCATCGGCAAGGAAATAAGGATCTCCCATGTCCCGGACAGAGCCCGCCTGGTACCGTGACGGCCTGCCACATATCTGGCTGCCCTACTGCCAGATGAAAACATCACCGCCCCCGCTGGCCGTGACGGCAACCGACGGCAGCCGGATCACGCTTGCAGACGGACGTGAACTGATCGACGGCGTGGCCGCCTGGTGGACCGCATGCCACGGATATAATCACCCGCACATCAGGGACGCGGCACAGGCGCAGCTCGCACGTATGCCGCACGTCATGTTCGGGGGATCGGTGCACGAACCGGCACTGACGCTGGCAAAGCGGCTGAGCGATCTGCTGCCGGGCGATCTGGAGCGGGTGTTCTATACCGATTCAGGTTCGGTTTCCGTTGAGGTCGCGCTCAAGATGGGCATCCAGTACCGGCTCAATCGCGGAGAGGCAGACCGGCGGAAATTCGTGGCCTTCCGGGGCGGCTATCACGGGGACACGCTTGCAGCGACCGCGATCTGCGATCCGGAAGAGGGGATGCACCATCTTTTCGGCGGAATCATGCCCGAACAGTTCATCCTTGATCTGCCGCGTGACGAGGAGTCCCGTGCAGGGTTCGAGACATTCATCGCAGATCATGCTGCAGAGATAACGGCAGTAATCACGGAACCTCTGGTGCAGGGGGCCGGAGGAATGCTGTTTCACGATCCGGACGTGTTGCGCTGTCTGCGGGACATCTGCGACCGACATGGTATTCTTCTGATTCTTGATGAAATTTTCACGGGATTCGGTCGGACAGGAACGATGTTCGCTTGTGAGCAGGCAGGAATAACCCCCGATATCATCTGCCTGTCCAAGGCGCTGACAGGCGGAACCATGGCCCTGGCCGCAACCGTGGCCCGGCGTCACGTGTTCGATGCATTCCTTTCGGATGATCCCGAACATGCGCTGATGCACGGCCCGACTTTCATGGCCAACCCGCTGGCCTGCGCCTGTGCGAACGCCTCACTCGATCTGTTCGGGCGTGAGCCGCGCCTGGATCAGGTCGCTGCCCTGTCCGCACGGATGAGCGAGGGGCTGGAGACATGCCGCGCTCTTCCCGGCGTCAGGGATGTGCGTGTCATGGGGGCGATCGGTGTGGTGGAGATGGAAAAAATTTCCGACCCGGCAGCCCTGCGCGCCCGATTTGCGGAACATGGCGCGTGGATCAGGCCGTTTCGAAATATCATATATCTGACACCGGCCTTCACGATCGCTCCGGATGATCTGACCTTTCTCATGCAGACGATCCGGGAGGTCATTTCAGAAATGGCCTGACTGAAGGGTCAGAAAGCGGCCTGAATACGTGCCGCCAGTGAGTTGCCGTTCCGACCGGCGCTGTTGACCGAACCGGCACCGTCGCTGCGGCTGACGATGAAGTGGTTAAAGTCCAGCATCACCCGGAAATGCCTGTTCGGATACCAGTTCAGACCACCCGTCCAGACAATCTGCCGTCCGCCGCGCACGCCGCCGGGATTGTTCAGATTGCTGTTCAGGTCCGTCTCGCTGTAACGACCGGAAATTTCCAGTGCACCCCAATGGCCCGCCATCGGATTGAATTCATCTTTCTCCGACACACTAGGGGCCGAGAACGCGCCCTCTTTGTAATTATACATGCGGGGATTTCCGAAGATGGTGTAGTTGGCCGCACCATACCATCCGTCAAAAGCCAGAGAAGGCAGCTTCTCTCCTCCGTTTCCGCGCGAACGGGTGATACCGATATGGTAATACTCTCCCTTCAGAAGCAGGCGTTTCCACCGCAGTCCTGCCTCAGGCCCTGCAGACCAGACGCTACCCACATCAGGTATCGATCCGGTCGTAAGCAGCGTGCTTTCCCCGAGGTTGATTTCCGGGCGTTCGGCCAGGGAGAAGGTGCGTCCGGCGCTGCTCTGGTCCTGCTTGAAAGAGGACAGTGCGGAAACACCAAGATGCAGATCCCAGTCCCTGGTCGCGATCGGTCGTCCGGCAACACGAATCATCCCGCCCGTCTGGCTGTCGGTGATCGTCCCGTTGCCCCCGTAATAGCCGTTCCCGTTACGATGACCGAACTGCTGACCAGTGAAATATCCAGCAATCCACCAGCGCTTTTCGTAATGGAGACCACCGGCGACAAAGCGCGCATCACCCGCGGCAATGTTGCGGACAATATCGGTGATGCCGGGACGCTCCATCATCATGAAGTCGTTGGAGCTTTCCGAATCCTCCTCGGTCACGCGGGGCTGGAAATATCCGACTGTAAGGATGGTGTTCCGAAGCCCGGCATAGTTCAGATTGGCCTCATAAAGCCCGACCGTGCCGTCATTATTGCCTGCGCCGAAATCCGGAGTGACGTTGGCGACCCAGTCCTTATAGCGGAATGTGAACGGAATACGCAGACGGCGTGCATTGGACGTGAAGTCGTTGAAATTGCCCTTGCTTTCATTGCCGCGCCTAGTGACGCCCATGAAGCCACCGAAATCCTCATGGAATGCCAGACCGATGGACATGGCGTATTTGCTGTCCTCGGACTGGATCGTCGGACGGCCGTTCGGAAAGCCGATCTTCATGCCACCGATCTGCACTACCTCGCTGCCCGATGATGCTTTCTGGAAATCCTCCCAGGAACTGGAGATACCACGGTCTGACGGCGGACGGCCGTCACCGGGAACATGATGCACGAATTTCACGCCGGGAGAGGACGGTCTGTCGAACTGAATGCCCTGCTCCGGCGCACCGTTGTAATCCCGGCGGTCTGCCACGGTCGTGGCCCCGGCTCTGTGATGCCCGGACGCCGTGCGGGATGTCGCACGTCCGTGCTGGTCATGGTGCAGCTCGGCACGCATGGATGCCATCTCGCGACGCATTTCCGCCATTTCACGGCGAAGCTCGATAACCTCCTGATCGGATGAAGCTGCAAGAACGGGAGTTGAGAAAAAGGCTGAGGCGCCGCTCAGCACTGTAAAGGAAGCAAGAAGGAAACGCGGTGAAACTGTCATCGACCTCTTTCCGGCGCGGTGGATGACAGCGTGTTAATGCTTTTGCCGGGAAGACAGGGTGAAACATGAATGACAGTACTGTTTCGGTTTTATGACACAGCTCGTCCGGACTTTATCGATCCGTATCAAGATAGAATTCGACAGGAACCGTCAGGCTCACGGTCTCACCGGGCACCGTATCTGGCGGAGACGGAAGGGACTCCGCACGGTGCACCAGGGCCAGGGTTTCCTGATCCAGAGCCTCAAACCCCGATCCCTTTGCAACAGAAGCTGACAGAACATGTCCCTGCCGGTCCATACGGAACCGGAGCATCACCGTGCCTTCATCACGATTATGCTGCGATACGGCCGGATAGCGTTTGAAGCGTTCAAGCCGCGCAAGAAGCTCGCCCTGCCAGTTCGCCTTGTCGTGCGCGTGTGACGAGGACGGTGCTCCATGAGAAGGAGCCGCCTGCGCTTGTGACGGGGGGGGCTGCCATCGCCGGGGGGATGTCGTTTCCGGTGCCGGAGGCTGCTCCGCCGGAACCGAGGTGCTGACGTGCTGAACCTGCTTGTGAAGCGGCTTTTTCCGGAGGAGTTTCTTCTCTTCCTTCGGCACGGGAACCGGAGGATTCTGCGCCGGAGAGAGCGGAGCCGTCACCTCAGGCGGCGTGACCGGCTCAGGCTCAGACTCAGACTGCGCAAGTGCCTGTTGCGGCCCTTCAGGAACAGTCTGTGCTGGCGTCGGCGCAGAAACCGGCATGGGGGCGAGATCAACGGCGATAGCGGCAGGAGGCGGCCCGGCGGCAGGCGGGGGAGGGAGCGCAAGCCGCGCAGCCCAGATACCGCCAGCTCCTGCAATGATCAGGACGGCAGCAAAGGACAGCCCGAGAGCAGCACGTCTTTTCTGCTGTTCCTGACGCAGGATATCCTCAAGCCATGTTCTGAAATGATCCGGACGGGGCGGGGAGAGAACCGTCACTGAGAGACGCCCTCTTCCTGCCCGTGCAGCGAAACCAGAGCAACCTTGAGGTATCCCGCCGCACGCAGCTTATCCATCACGCCCATCAGGGTGGCATAATCGACCGTCCTGTCCGCACGCAGGAATATGCGGGTATCCATATTCCCCTTTGTCGCACCGGCCAGGCCGGAGGCCAGAGCATCTGCCGCGACGTCCTCCTCTCCGAGAGCCAGCCCATGATCCAGATGGGAGACGGAATCTATCGCCCCTCAACTACGGCGTGTCGTCAGTTAGATGTTTAGTCCCGGAATTTGATGGTGCATTATTTTCACATGAGTGGAAGGATGCGCTATGGGCCAGGTTCCCCACGGAAGCGCC
>NZ_JAJJND010000090.1 GCF_029759835.1 Acetobacter sp. AN02 | reverse complement strand
ACCCATTCTTCGTCTGTCAGGTCGCCACGCATCCACAGGTCTCCGTAAAGACCAGCGTTGAATCACGTCCAAGCCAGCCTGAGAAGATCTTTTGTCAACAGAACCTGGGCCTTAACGCCGGCGTGGAAGCCTCCCGGGCCGGAGAGGCCGGACGCGGATTCGCCGTCGTCGCGCGGGAAGTCCGCGCCCTGGCGCAGCGCTCATCCCACGCCGTGCGGGAGACCAAAACACTGATCGCGGAAGTCGGCCGGGACGTCACCAAGGGCGTCGAACTCGTCAACATCACGGGAGAAGCACTGACAGCCATCACCCAGTCCATCTCGGAAACCGGGTCACTCATCGGAGAAATCGCCGTCTCTGTCGGAAACTCTCCGATAATTCCAGAAATCTGTCCGATATCACAACAAAATTCGTCGTCTCATAACCGCCCGCCCGCGCCCCGTATTTCCGTCCGGACTGTTTTCGACGGGCAATAGCCTGTATGAACGATTCCTGAATTTCTGAAACACAGCAGGACAGAGCGGAAATATGGCGGGCAGCGTCAACAAGGTCATTCTGGTCGGAAATCTGGGAAAAGATCCGGAAGTCCGGAACAGCCAGAACGGAATGAAAATCGTCTCCTTCTCCGTCGCCACCAGCGAGACATGGAACGACCGGGCCTCCGGAGAACGCCGGGAACGGACCGAATGGCACAGGGTCGTCGTCTTTAACGAACGGCTGGCCGATGTCGCGGAACGCTTCCTCAGAAAAGGCCGGAAAGTCTATCTCGAAGGCTCCCTCCAGACCCGCAAATGGACCGGACAGGACGGACAGGAACGCTACACGACCGAGGTCATCCTAGACCGCTTCCGCGGAGAACTCGTCCTGCTCGACAGCCGCAACGCGGAAGGCGGAGATGACAGCTACGGCGGAGGCTACGGAGGCGGAAGCGCCGGCGGCGGCCAGGGCGGCGCAAGCAGCTACGGCAGCACCCCGCGCCAGTCCTCCGGCGGAAGCGCACGCAGCTCCTCGCCCGCCCTCCCCTCACCTGGCGGATGGGACGCACCGGCCGGAGATCTGGACGACGAAATCCCGTTCTGATCCGGACCGGCCGAAGTCACAAAAAGGGATCACGGAACCGGAACCACACCGGCTGATCCCCCCCGCCCTCCCGCACGGCACACACGTCCCCCCGCGGGCAGGGCACTGAAAAACCGGAGCAGCACCGCAAGGACCGGGCAGGAGTTCCCCTCCTCCCCGACATCCTGACCGGAAACAGCAGCCCGACACAACACGACGGAAACCGGCGGAAAACGGGCACACACCCCGCCCCCGCCTGATCTCCGACCGGACACCCCGCCATATCTCCGCCCGAAAGGGCACGACAGCGGACAGCACGAAAACCAGAATGAACCTCTCAGCATATCGCGCCCAGTGGACCCGTAACCCCGTGCGGGAAATCCTCGCCGGAATGGTCGGCACCTTCGCCCTCATCCCCGAAGTGATCGCCTTCTCCTACGTCGCAGGCGTCTCCCCCGCCGTCTCGCTCTTCGCCTCCTTCATGATCAGCGTCACCATCGCCATCACAGGCGGACGCCCCGGCATGATCTCCGGCGCGGCAGGCTCGGTCGCCCTTGTCGCGGCAACCCTGGTACACGCCCACGGCGTGCAGTATCTCTTCGCCGCAACCATCCTCGCCGGCGTGCTCCAGGTCATCTTCGGGCTGCTCCGCCTCCAGGTCATCATGCGGTTCATCCCCGCAGAAGTGCAGACCGGATTCGTCAACGCCCTCGCCATCCTGATCTTCTCGGCCCAGGTGCCGCAGATGCTGCACGTCACCTGGCACACCTACGCCCTGATCGCCCTCGGACTGGCCATCATCTATCTCCTGCCACGCCTCACGACCCTGATCCCCTCCCCCCTGATCTGCATCGTCGTACTGACCGCCATCACCCTGTGGATTCCCATGCCGGTGCACACCGTCTCCGGACTGGGAGACCTCCCGACAGGGCTGCCGCAGTTCGCCCTCCCCCGCATCCCGCTCACCCTGAGCACGCTGGAAATCATCTTCCCCTACGCCGCCGCCATGGCCGCGGTCGGCCTGCTGGAATCCCTGATGACCGCAGACGTCGTGGACGATAAAACCGGAACACGCAGCAGCCCCGAAGCAGAATGCACCGGACTGGGCCTCTCCAACATCCTCGCCGGAGCCTCAGGCGGAATCGCCGGATGCGGCATGATCGGACAGACCGTCGGCAACCTCCGATACGGCGGACGCGGACGCCTCTCCACCTTCACCGCAGGTGCCTTCCTCCTGATCCTGATGGTCCTGCTGCACGACCTCGCCGGACGCGTGCCCATGGCCGCACTCGTCGCCATCATGATCATGGTCTCGGTCAGCACCTTCTCATGGAGCTCCCTGCGCGACCTCACACGACACCCGAAACGCTCCTCCCTGATCATGCTCGTCACCGTCGCCGTCACGGTCGTCTCGCGCGATCTCGCTCTGGGCGTGCTCGCAGGCGTCCTGCTCAGCTGCACGTTCTACGCCTGGCACGTCTCCGAACTGCTCCACATCAGCAGAACACAGGATGGAGACCGCGATATCTACACCGTCACCGGAGAGATCTTCTTCGCCTCCGCTAGCCTCCTGTCAGACGCCATCGACTTTCAGACAGACGCCCGGACCGTCGTGCTGAACCTGGAACGCGCCCGCTTCGGAGATGTCACCTCAGCCGCAGTCATCAGCCGGATCACACAAAGACTGCAGGCACGCAACATCACCCTCCTCGTCACGGGCGCCACAGACACCGCCAGCAGCCTCCTCCCTGATCAGCCCTCCCTGAACACCCCCCTCTGAACAGGCAGACACCCCATGCCCGCAAACTTCCCCTCCGTCCTCCTCATCGCCCTGGGCGGCGCAGCCGGGACCCTCCTGCGCTACTGGGGCACCCTGGCGCTGGCCCGCTGGAGCCAGTCCTTCCCCTGGAGCACGATCCTCATCAATGCAGGCGGCTCCTTCGCCATCGCCTTCTTCGCCGGACTGACCGCCCCGGACGGACGCATCCCCGCCCCGGACGCCGCCCGCCTGTTCTTCATGGTCGGTGTCTGCGGCGGTTTCACAACCTTCTCGTCCTTCAGCCTCCAGACCCTGGATCTGCTGCGCAGCGGCTTCCCGCTCAGAGCCCTCCTCAACATCCTCCTCTCCGTCGCCCTCTGCATGGCCACCGTATCCGCAGGCTGGTTCGCCTCCGTCGCATTGTCGGCCGATCGTAACAATATCCACTAAAAAGTAACGCAAAGTATCTCTTTGCTCTCTTTTCATCCATGTGCCCGCACCCGCCTTGTCTGCGGCATATGCCCGCAGCATGGTCCCCCGCAGATTTCCCTTTCCCTGCAGAGGCAACGCCGTCCGGATGAAAATTCACTACCTGATCACCTCATTCGAAGGTGGCGGAGCCTCGTTTTCCCCTCCCGGATATCCTGAAATTCCTCGCCGATAACGGCTGCGAGATCCGGGGCACCGCCTGCGAACCGCGCGACATGAAAAGCGCGCGCAGGCTGGAAGAGGCCGGTATCCCCTGGGACCTGCTCTCCGGACGCAGGCTCCATAAACTGGCCTTCGTCCCTCGCTTCGTCCGCCTGCTGAAACAGTCCCGTCCGGACGTCATCTGGACCTCCCTGAGCGTCGCCAGCCTCGTGGGACAGATCTCAGGAAAAATCCTGAACATTCCTGTCATCAGCTGGAAAAATACCAGCGATATCAAATCCTACACGAAAATCTTCCACAAACTGACGGATCTGTGGGTCACGGACTGCCACTCCGTGGAAAAACTCATGCGCAGACAGCTCCGCCTGCCGGAAAACAAGGTCCTGACCTGGCCGCTCTTCTCCTGTCAGACCGCCGGAAACATGCCCCCCGCATGGAACGGCAGCAGCACGCTGCGGATCGGAAGCCTCGGACGTCTCAGCCGGGAAAAAAACTACGATCTCCTGATCGACGGCATCGCCGCCTTCCGCAGCAGATCACCGGAGAATGCCGCCCGGCTGAACGTCGTCATCGCCGGAGACGGCCCCATGAAAGACGATCTGCAGGCCCGGATCACCCGCCATAACCTCACGGACACCATCACCCTGGCCGGACATCTCAACGCCCCCGGAGAGTTTCTGCAGACCCTCGATGTCTATATCCAGCCCTCAGAACGCGAGGGCCTGTGCATCGCCGTTCACGAAGCCATGGCCGCAGGACTGCCGGTCATCGCAACCTCTGCCGGCGAACTCGGAGAAAGCGTGATCAGCGGAGAAACCGGCTTCCTCCTGCAGGGACACCTCCCGGACAGCATCGCAGACACCCTGGAAACCATCTTCGCAGACCCCGCATGCCTCAGCCGCAACGGAGAAGGCGCCCGCCGCCTCGTCCGCGAACGCTTCAGCACGGAACATTTCGCACGCACCGGCCACGAAACCCTCCGGCGGATCAGGGATATCATCGCCCTCAGACAGAACCCGCCCCCGCCGGAAAAGCTCACCCGGAAAACAACCCCAGCCGGTATCTGACATCCGCAGCCAGCCGCCTGGGCCAGTTGCGCCCGATATATTTCGCATCGATCAGCGTCACGTCCCCGGTGCCATTCCAGGCACCTTCCGGAGCACCGGCTCCGCCCTCACCGCACACCCCCGACAGCGTATGCAGCCCCTGCACATAGGGCGCGGCAGAAGCAGGCGGGCGCAAAAGCCCGCCCGCACGGAACTCCGGAACCTCCCCCGCCACAGGCAGAGCCGTCTCCAGAAACCGGATCCCGCCGCCATAGGTCGCAGAACAGTCCTGAACCGGCAGAATCACCCGCCCGCCTGAAAGAAACGGAAGACCACCCATCCGGCTCCCGCTCCGGTCCCGCCGCACCGGCCCCGCACAGACATCCCGCCACACCCCGGTCAGCGTCTCCGCACGCGCGATATGCAGCGTGTCCGTACGCCCCTCCTTCGGAAACGGCGGCGTATAGAACATCCACCACGCCCTGTCCGCATAAAGCGGAGACGCATCAATCGCAGCACAGGGAAACCGGAACTCCGGAACCTCCTCCCACCGCCAGGGAAAGGAAACCGCGCGATACAGCGTCAGACTGCCGGATTTATACGCCTCGGGAAGCATCCATATCTCCCCCTCCGCACGAAACACCACCGGATAGGACAGATGCCACGGCCGGGACAGAACAATCCCGCTCTCCACGACCCGGTACTCCGGGTCCAGAACATCCAGCCGGATTACACCCCTCTTCGTGCGATAATCGTAATACTCAGCAAAAAGATAAAGAAACCCGTCCTGACGCAGACCGAAAGGATCGGCCAGAAAACATAAAGGACGCTCCTCGGAAAGCCAGCGGACCACAAACGGATCCAGCGTCCCCGCATCCAGAATCTGCCCCGGAGACGCCTCAACAATTCCCGTGCGCCAGATATCCGTCATGAAAATACTCATCACCCGCCCCCCCGTGCCCGTCACGACCCCCGTCAGGGCCCGTCACAACCGCGTCATGACAGACAAACACGGGAAAATAAGCTGACAGAGCACAAGGACAGGAGTAGCCTGCGCGCACTTGTATGGACAGAGGCGGAAGGCTGATCTGACTCATGGCAAATATGGGAACACGTCTCTACACCCGTTTCAAAGGCCGGCTGGTCGGAAAGGACGAAGCCGGACGGGCGTATTATGAATCCCGTAAACCCACACGCACCGGCGGCGGAGAACTCCGCCACGAACGCTGGGTGATCTACCATAAGGGAGAAGACGGTTCCGCCGTGCCTCCGGAATGGTGGGGATGGCTCCACCACGTCGATGCACAGCCGATCCCGCAATCCGACCGCAAACCCTGGCAGCTGCCCCCGCAGGCCAACCTCACCGGAACCGCCGGAGCCTGGCACCCGCCGGGAAGCGCCCTGCGCGGCGGAAAGCGCCCGCCCGCATCCGGAGACTACGCGGCCTGGACACCGGAAGAATAAAACACGGACAACAGTAAAATCAGCCCGGCGCGACGGAACCGGAAGACATACTACTTCCCTGTTTCATTACATTTCGTAGCACTGAAGGGCCTGTTTCAGACACAAATCAGGTGCTTACTGGACTCATGTCTCCTCCGGGAGATTTTGTACAGGGAGTTTACTGAATGTCTATCAGACGCGTCACCACAGCCCTCCTGCCCGTCCTGGCAGTCGTCGGCACGCTCGGCACGGCAGCAGCTCACCCTCCTGGCGGACCCGGCGGACCAGGATACGGAATTCCGCCGTTCCTGCATGATGCAGACCTGACGGATAAGCAGAAATCCGAAATCCACACCATCATCAAACAGGCGCGCGAAAGCTCACGCGCCGCACGCACCCGCGAACGCAGCGTCCGGGATCAGATCGATACCCTCCTGATGACACCAGGAAAAATCGATCAGACACAGCTCACGGCCCTGACACAGCAGGAAACGACACTGCAGGCCCAGGCCGCACAGGAACGCATGACCGTGGCCGTGAAGATCCATGATCTCATGACCGACAAGCAGCTGACCGAAGCCAAAGAAAAGCACGATAAGATCAAAGCCCTGATGGACCAGATCCACCAGATCAGTCACCCGAAAGACGAAGAGGACTGATCCGCCCTCCCGGCAACAGCCGGGAAACAAGGGACAGAACAGAGGACGGAGAGATCACTCTCCGTCCTCATCCTCCTCATCCGCCAGAAACACGCTTTCCTCAACAAAGCGGCGCGGATCAAGCGAACGCCAGTCCCGCTCCATCGGCGTGGCCGGGTTATCCGCAAAAAACTCAATCTCGGACGCCGAACGCCAGCCCTCCTCGCCGGCACCCGGAATCTCCGTGTCCTCCCCGAACGAAAACCAGCTCTCAACCGCCTCACGCCCGCGCGCACCCGCCGGACGGCAGATCTCAAAACTGTCGCGCACATAGGCCCGCGCAAACGCGCCCGCATGGGACAGCTCGTGAAACCCCTTTATTTCCTCAACAATATTGTCCTCAGCCCCGCCTGAAAGGTCAATGATCCGGACCCGCCAGCCCGCATCCGTACCCTCCGCCTCAGACGGAGCCGTCGGCCTGCTTTCTTCTGTCATGTCGTCTTTCCGCCTCTGCCCTGCGAACCGATGGAAGAAGGAACTCACGCCCGATCTTCACACTCTCCTGCCCGTCATAGGATACAATATCAGCCGTGGCATACGTCTCGGACCATTTCTCAGGAATGAAAGAGCCCGTCCCCACAACATCGATCGGCGCATGCGCATCCGCCATGCACGCACATTTCGAAACACCGAACCCGGACGATACCACAATCCGGACCCGCCCGAACCCGGCCTGATCCAGAGCCTCACGCATCCGCCAGACCGCCGCCGCAGACACACCCGTCCCGATCAGATAACGCAGCTCGGCATCCGAACGGTAAAGCTCCAGAGCCTCCGGAACATGACGCTCCAGAACGGCATAGGATTCCTGCGGATCCAGACCCTCCATAAACCGGCCGCCATGCGTGTCCAGACGCACCGCAATCCGGCCCGCAGCCGCAAGATCCGGAAAACGCCTGCACACGGCAAGAGCATCCGTAATCTCCTGGCCGTAATAATCCACCAGAACCACAAGATCACTGTCGGGATAGGTCTCGTGAAACATCTCCGCCGCACGCAGCGTCGATCCGGCATACCCGATCAGGGCATGCGGCATCGTGCCAAACCCGCGCGACTGCCCGAAAAACATCGACGTCGCATCATTGGCCCCGCCAGTAAACCCGACAGCCCCCTTCTTGCGCGCCGCACGACTGCCGACAGACGCGGCATACGCCATCATCTCCTGCATCTCATACCCGGCACAGTGACGCGCCTCCATGGCCAGAAACTGAGCCTTCGGAAGCGAAAGCGCCATCTGATACGCCTGCTGGGCCGCAACACACGGCGCACCGATCTTCTGCAGCGCCAGCGTCTCCAGACTCGCCAGATGCGCGAAAGACCCCGTCAGATAAACCAGAGGCTGGCCGGCACCGACCCACTCACCCTCCTGAAAAACCAGCTCGGCATTAATCGCGATCTTCTGCTGCTCCCCCGCATTGGCCAGCCACTGCAAAAGCAGACCCGGAGCCGAGATCACCGGACGCCGGATGAAAATCGCATAGGTCACAACCCGATCGCCAAACCGGCTGACAATCTCGGATGTCCGGTTGAAATAGGAATCCGTCCGCGCCCGGACCAGACTCTCATCCCCCACAATCACACCCAGAGATTCAGCCACACCCGGCCCGAAGGTCCCCTTCACACGTTCCGTCAAACCGCAGCTCCCTTCCGCCAATGGCAGGAATTTCAGGAGACGGAACGCCCCGCAGGCGGACGCCCCGTCAGCTCCTCGGACAGCAGAAACGCCAGTTCCAGAGACTGCTCCGCATTCAGACGCGGATCACAGAACGTCTCATACCGGTCGCCCAGATCATGCTCCGTCAGCTTCCGTGCACCACCGATGCACTCCGTCACGTCCTGACCCGTCATCTCGATATGAACACCGCCGGGCGTCAGCCCCTCGGCAGCAAAGACATCGAAGAAACCACGAACCTCATCCATGATCGCATCAAAAGAACGTGTCTTGATCTTCGAAGACGTGGACACCGTGTTTCCATGCATCGGATCGGTCAGCCACGTCACCGTCCGGCCCGTCCCGCGCACCGCACGCAAAAGCGGCGGAAGCGCATCACGGATCTTCTCCGACCCCATGCGCGAAATCAGCGTGATCCGCCCCGCCTCATCCGACGGATTGAGAATCTCCAGAAGCCGCTCCAGATCCGCAACCTGCGTCGTCGGACCCACCTTGATCCCGATCGGATTGCGAACCCCGCGCAGAAACTCGACATGCGCCCCGTCCGGCTGCCGCGTCCGGTCCCCGATCCACAGAAAATGCGCCGAACAGTCATACCACTCGCCGGAAGTGGAATCGATCCGCGTCAGAGCCTGCTCATACGGCAGCAGAAGCGCCTCATGAGAGGTATAGAACTCCGTCTCGTTAATCTGCGGCGTCGTCTTCTCCGTCATCCCGCAGGCCGACATGAACGCCAGCGTCTCATCAATCCTGGACGCAAGCGCACGATACCGGTCCGCCAGAGGAGACCGCTCCACAAACCCCAGATTCCAGCGATGAACCTGATGCAGATTGGCATAGCCGCCACCCGCAAACGCACGCAGAAGATTCTGAACACCCGCAGACTGGAAATATCCCGTCTCCATCCGCACCGGATCAGGAATACGCGCCTGAGGCGTAAACTCCGGGCCGTTGATGATGTCCCCGCGATAGGACGGAAGCGTCACATCCCCCACAGTCTCCGTGTCAGACGAACGCGGCTTGGCATACTGCCCCGCCATACGCCCGATCTTCACAACCGGAACCTTCGCACCATAACTCAGGACAACAGCCATCTGCAGAAGAACACGGAACGTGTCTCGCACGACATCCGCCGTAAACTCACCAAAGCTCTCCGCACAGGCCCCGCCCTGAAGCACAAAAGCCTCACCCGTCGCAGCCTGAGCCAGATGCGAACGCAGACGCCGGACCTCACCGGCAAAAACCAGCGGAGGATAACGGTGCAGACGCCCCTCAACAGCCTCAAGAGCCGCCTGATCCGGATAGGACGGAACCTGCCGGATCGGAAACCCGCGCCAGCTGTCCAGACTCCAGCCCGGAGAAACAGAAGAAATGGAACCGGCGGCGCTCATAACGGTCGTCCTGTCTGCAAAATCACAAACCACCCGAAAACGGGCAGCCTTTATGAAAGGTTTTTCGATGATTCGTAAAGATACCCCCGGAGAAGGCCGTATAAAGCGTGCTGTTTTTCAGCAGGTGCCACCGCTCTGCCACAAGCCACCCGCCTCATTCCGGAGACATCAGAACCGCCGGCAAAATCCGGAGAGGGACTTATACCAACCGTTGATTGCTAGAACCTATGTGCCCAATTGCGCAGTCCGATTGACATGATGCGCCAAGGTTGTTCGAC
>NZ_JAJJND010000009.1 GCF_029759835.1 Acetobacter sp. AN02 | reverse complement strand
CGAAGCCTGCGATCGCTGTATTGCTGCTCGCACGGCGTGCGTGGTCGTGGCGCTCCCATGACGTATCTGTCCCATAAGGCGTCCTTCCACTCGCGTGAAAATAATACCCCATCAAATCCCGGGACTAAACACGAAATCGAAGCCGTCATCCCGGCCAAAAGCAACCGCCGCACTCCCGTCCCTCACGATAGAACCAAATACTGCTGGCGCAATCTCGTCGAGCGCCTGTTCAATAAACTCAAGAACTGGCGACGCATCGCCACCCGATATGACAAAACCAAGGAATCATATCCTGGCTTCGTCAGTCTCGTGTCAGCACTCCAGTGGATACCATTTGTCCACGAAACCTAATTTGAGGACAGCCTGACGGGCCAGTTCGGAAGTTAACGTATCTGAACTATGCCCGGTCCAGACCTCCCGGACGCCATTGTAGAAATTATCAGTGCCATTCAGGGCAAGAAGCGTGCCTCCTGCCTTGGTTATCATCGTCGGCTCGGGCGCGGCATATAATCCTCCGGCACCGAAAAACTCCAGCGCCCCACCGATGACTTCAATGACGCCAATGCCGCGCGTCATCAGTCTGCCTGTAAATGTCTCATGCTCGGTAATTGTTTTATCCTGCATGACGGCGGCAAACTGTACCGGCGACATGACGATATCCACCGGTCCGGTTGTGTAATCTTCGGACATATCCCGCCCCTTTAATCCCGGCTCAGGATGAGAACTGCTCCGCGATGATCCGTTCCGACAGCGTCTGCCCCGGATCGAACAGCAGCGTGGCCGTCAGATCCCGGTTCTCCCGGACCGTCACGGACACGACATTGCGGACCTCAATGGCATCCGCCACGGCGGCAACAGGGCGCTTATCCGCCTCATGCACCGTAAAACGCACCTCGGATGTGTGGGGCAGGAGCGCGCCATGCCAGCGGCGCGGACGGAACGGGCTGATGGGCGTGAGGGGGAACAGATTGCCCGACAGCGGAACGATCGGTCCCTGGACCGAGAGATTATAGGCCGTGGAGCCGGCAGGCGTGGCAAGGATCACGCCGTCACTGATCAGTTCGGGAAGCCGCACCCGTCCGTCCACATCGATACGGATCTTGGCTGCCTGGTGCGTCTGGCGGAAGAGATAGACATCGTTCAGCGCATCCGCCTCCCAGATCACCCCGTCCGCATCGGTAGCCTTCATGTGCAGCGGATGCAGCGCAGCACTCTGCGCCCGGCTGATCCGGGCCGGAAGATCGTCCTCATCCGGCGCATTCATCATAAAGCCCACGGAGCCGCAGTTCATGCCATAGACAGGCACGTTCAGATGCATCACGGTGCGCAGCGTCTGCAGCATGAAGCCGTCTCCGCCCAGACAGACGATCACATCCGCCTCCTCAGGCCGGATATTGCCGTACCGCCGCGTCAGACGGGCAAATTCCTTCTGCGCCTTGTCCTTACGCATCGCCAGAAAGGCAATTCTGCCGGGAGCCGGACGAACGACGGGTGAGTCTTCCTGGGGCGGCGTGGTCATGATCCGATCCATCTTCGGTAGCATCTGATCCCCGGCTTTAACAGAACTCCGGGGCCCGTATGAAGGGGGCAGGAGGCGAAAACCCTTTCTTAAGGGTTGACTCATATCCGGGCGGCAGCTATGGCCCCGCCTTCCTACGGAACGCGGGAGGCTGCGCGATTCTGCCTGTGTGCAGAGTCGGAAGGCCGATATCACCGCGGTCCGGGCACAATATGAGGAGTCCCGGATATGGCCAAAAAAATCGTTGGCTACATCAAGCTGCAGATTCCGGCAGGTAAGGCGAACCCGTCTCCGCCGGTCGGTCCCGCTCTCGGTCAGCGCGGCCTGAACATCATGGAATTCTGCAAGGCGTTCAACGCCAAGACCCAGTCCCTTGAGCCTGGCATGCCGATTCCGGTGGTGATCACCGCCTATGCGGACCGCACGTTCAGCTTCATCACCAAGACCCCGCCGAACACCTACTTCCTGCTCAAGGCAGCGAAGATTTCCAAGGGCAGCCAGACGGTCGGCAAGTCCGCCGCGGTCGGCAAGGTGACGAAAGCCCAGCTGCGCGAGATCGCCGAGCAGAAGCATCAGGATATGAACGCCAACGATCTGGACGCTGCCGTCCGCATGCTCGAAGGCTCCGCCCGCTCAATGGGCCTGCAGGTTGTGGAGGGCTGAGATCATGGCAAAAGACAAACGTCTGACGGCGGCCCGCGCATCTGTTGACGGCACGAAGCTGTACGGACTGGACGAGGCCGTGGCGCTGGTGAAGACCAACGCAAAGGCAAAATTTGACGAGACAGTTGAGGTCTCCCTCAACCTCGGCATCGATCCGCGCCATGCTGATCAGATGGTCCGCGGCCTGATCTCCCTGCCGAACGGCACGGGCAAGACCCTGCGCGTCGGCGTGTTCGCCCGCGGCCCCAAGGCCGAGGAAGCGAAGGCAGCCGGAGCCGAGGTTGTTGGCGCTGAAGACCTGATGGAAAAGGTGCAGGCCGGAGAGATCGAGTTCGACCGCTGCATCGCGACCCCGGACATGATGGCTCTGGTCGGTCGTCTCGGTAAGGTGCTCGGCCCGCGCGGCCTGATGCCGAACCCGAAGCTCGGCACCGTCACCATGGACGTCAAGGGTGCCGTCACGGCTGCAAAATCCGGTCAGGTTGAGTATCGCGCCGAGAAGGCCGGTATCATCCACGCCGGAGTCGGTAAGGCGTCTTTCGAGGCTGGCAAGCTGTCCGAGAACATCCGTGCGCTGATCGACGCCGTGCAGAAAGCACGTCCGACCGGCGCAAAGGGCACCTACCTTAAGAAGGTGGCTCTGTCCTCCACGATGGGCCCCGGCGTCAGCGTGGATGTTTCCGATTTCGCGGTCTGATCCGCGAAAGACGATTCTGAAGAACGTTGCCGTTCCGTCCGCGGAGCGGCATCCAGGAGATTGCCCCTCGGGGTGATGTTCCGATCCTGTCCGAGACCGGACGTGGCGAAAGCCTTAAGGCTCCTCCGGGAGCGCGCCCGGGAGATATGGATGCCGGTGAGCGGTCCGCTGCTCTGTCCGGCCTTTCCGTGGAAGAGGACAGGCGAACCGGATTTTCCGTCTCTGCGGAGGCGGGAGGTTCAAGGGAAACCCGATCCGGCGGCTCTGGCCGCCTGATCATGACGGAGACGGGATTTGGACCGTACGGAGAAGCGCGAATTTGTCGCCTCGCTCGCTGCCGTGTTCGCCGGGACGTCCATGGTGGTTGTCACCCGCAATGACGGGCTGACGGTCGCTGATGTGACGGACCTGCGCCGGAAGGTGCGCGCTGCGGGTGCGACCTATAAAGTCGCGAAGAACCGGCTGGCCACTCTCGCCCTCGACGGGACCCAGTTCGAAGGCATCAAGCCACTGCTGAAGGGACCGACCGCGCTTGCGTGGGCGGCCGACCCTGTGGCTGTGGCGAAGGTGATCGTCGAGTTCGCCAAGACCAACGAGAAGCTTGTTCTGCTCGGTGGCGCTCTGGGCACACAGACGCTGAATGCGGATGGTGTCAAGGCGCTGGCCGAGCTTCCGTCCCTGGATACGCTCCGGGCGCAGCTGGTGGGGCTCATCTCGACCCCCGCCACGCGCATCGCAGGCGTTCTCCAGGCGCCGGCAGGACAGCTCGCTCGGGTCACGGGCGCCTGGGCCAGGAAAGGCGAGGCGGCAGCCTGAAAAACTCCCCCGGCATGTGCCGGAGGGGTTCGAAACTTTGTCATGCGACCGCTGCGGCGGGTTGCGCATGGGTAACCGGTATCTATATTAGGAAGACCAGTCATGGCCGATCTGAACAAACTCGTTGACGAGCTGTCCGCTCTTACCGTTCTCGAAGCTGCCGAGCTGTCCAAGCTGCTCGAGGAGAAGTGGGGCGTTTCCGCCGCTGCTCCGGTGGCTGTTGCCGCTGCGGCTCCGGGTGGCGCTGCTGCCGCTCCGGCTGAAGAGCAGACGGAATTCACTGTCATCCTGGCCGGCGCCGGCGACAAGAAGATCAACGTCATTAAGGAAATCCGCGGCATCACGGGCCTGGGCCTGAAAGAAGCCAAGGATCTCGTTGAAGGCGCTCCGAAGACCGTCAAGGAAGGCGTCAACAAGGAAGAAGCCGAGAAGATCAAGAAGGTTCTCGAAGAGAACGGAGCAACCGTCGAGATTAAATAATCTCGCGGATCCGGTGATGTCCGGGGGTTTCCCTGGCGTCATCAGGACTTCTGATCTGGTTCGGGCGGAGGCCGTTTCGGTCTCCGCCTGCCTGTCTGTTGTGCAGGATGCCCGAGTTGTGGCAAAGCCAGGTGCGGTATCTGATAAATACACCGCCGGACTGTCCGGCCATCTGAATCGACGGACAGATGGCCTGATAGTCCGATGGCAGGGACGGAGCAGAATACGATGAATGCGATTTCTAAATCCTTTACCGGGCGCAAGCGTATCCGCAAGAGCTTCGGGCGTATCCCCGAAATCGCTCCGATGCCGAATCTGATCGACGTCCAGCGCGCCTCATATGAGGCGTTCCTGCAGGCGAACGTGTCTCCCGATGCCCGTGCGCAGGCCGGTCTGCAGGAAGTCTTCCGCTCGGTGTTCCCGATCAATGACTTCGCGGGCCGTGGCCGCCTCGAATTCGTCAATTACGAATTCGAAGAGCCGAAATACGACGTTGACGAGTGCATCCAGCGCGGCCTGACCTATGCCGCGCCGCTGAAGGTCATTCTCCGTCTGATCGTCTGGGATGTGGACGAGGATACAGGTTCCCGCTCCATCCGCGACATCAAGGAGCAGCCGGTCTATATGGGCGACATCCCGCTCATGACTGATAACGGCACGTTCATCATCAACGGCACCGAGCGCGTGATCGTCAGCCAGATGCATCGCAGCCCCGGCGTGTTCTTCGATCACGACAAGGGCAAGACGCATTCATCCGGCAAGTATCTCTTCACCGCACGTGTCATCCCCTATCGCGGCTCCTGGCTCGATTTCGAGTTCGACGCGAAAGATCTGATCTATGTCCGCATCGACCGCAAGCGGAAGCTGCCGGTCACGACGCTGCTCTACGCACTCGAGGGGCAGCATTCGGAGCAGGCCCGCACGGCGAAGGCCGAGGCCGGCGGCGATGTCGATTCCATGGAAATCCGCGGCATGGATGCCGACGAGATCCTTGGCTATTTCTACGGCACCGTGACCTTCTCCCGGACCGTCAAGGGCTGGGCGCGCCCGTTCGATGCCGAGTCGTTCCGTGGCCAGAAGCTGCTCGCTCCGCTGGTGGACGCGGAATCCGGAGAGATCGTGGCTGAGGCCGACGCCAAACTCACGGCTCGCACGGTCAAAAAGATTGCCGAGACGACAAAGGTCGTGCTCGCCACCGATGCGGATCTGCTCGGACGCTTCGTCGCCCATGATCTGGTGAACACCACGACGGGTGAGATCTATGCCGAGGCCGGCGAGGAGCTGACGGAAGCCCGTCTGCGCGCCCTTGAGGACGCCGGTCTGACGGATCTGCCGACCCTTGCCGTCGATTCCGTGAATGGTCCCTGGATCCGCAACACGCTGACCGTCGACAAGAACGGTTCACGTGACGAGGCGCTGATCGATATCTATCGCGTCATGCGCCCGGGCGAGCCGCCGACCGCAGAGACGGCCGAGGCGATGTTCCGCGGCCTGTTCTTCGATCCCGATCGCTACGACCTGTCCTCGGTCGGCCGCGTGAAGATGAACATGCGCCTTGGTCTGGACTGCCCGGATACAACCCGCGTCCTGCGCAAGGAAGACATCCTGCGGACCATCAAGGTCATGTGCGACCTGAAGGACGGTCGCGGTCAGATCGACGATATCGACAATCTCGGCAACCGCCGCGTGCGCTCCGTCGGCGAGCTGATGGAAAACCAGTATCGCGTCGGTCTCCTGCGTATGGAGCGGGCAATCCGCGAGCGCATGGGCTCCGTCGATATCGATACGGTCATGCCGCATGACCTCATCAACGCCAAACCCGCAGCCGCAGCCGTGCGCGAGTTCTTCGGCTCGTCACAGCTCAGCCAGTTCATGGACCAGACCAACCCGCTGTCGGAAGTGACGCATAAGCGCCGCCTCTCTGCACTGGGTCCGGGCGGTCTGACGCGTGAGCGCGCAGGCTTCGAGGTCCGTGACGTGCATCCGACGCATTACGGCCGTATCTGTCCGATCGAGACGCCGGAAGGCCCGAATATCGGTCTGATCAACTCGCTCGCGACCTACGCCAAAGTGAACAAATACGGCTTCATCGAGACGCCGTACCGCCTCGTGAAGGACGGTGTGCTGCAGGACGGCTGGAAATACCTCTCCGCAATGGAAGAGGACCGCCTCGTGGTGGCGCAGGCCGATGCCGAGCAGAACGAGAAGGGCGAGCTGACCGGGGAACTGGTCTCGGTTCGCAGAAGCGGAGACTTCCGTCAGGTTCCGCCGACCGAGGTCACGGCCTGTGACGTCTCCCCCAAGCAGCTCGTTTCCGTGGCGGCGGCGCTGATCCCGTTCCTTGAGAACGATGACGCGAACCGCGCGCTGATGGGCTCGAACATGCAGCGTCAGGCCGTACCTCTGGTGCGCTCCGACGCGCCGCTGGTCGGCACTGGCATGGAAGCGGCTGTCGCCCACGACTCCGGCGCGACGATCGTCGCCCGTCGCGAGGGTGTGGTCGATCAGATCGACGGCGCGCGTATCGTGGTGCGGGCAACGGACACGTCCGGCTCCACCCAGGGCGTCGATATCTATCGTCTGCGGAAATACTCCCGCTCCAACCAGTCCACCTGCATCAACCAGCGTCCGCTGGTTCGCGTGGGTGACAGGGTCGCGGCAGGTGACATTATCGCGGACGGTCCGTCCACGGAGCTGGGCGAACTGGCTCTGGGCCGTAACGTGCTCGTCGCGTTCATGCCCTGGAACGGCTACAACTTCGAGGACTCGATCCTTATCTCCGAGCGCATCGCCCGTGACGACGTCTTCACCTCGATCCATATCGAGGAATTCGAGGTCATGGCCCGCGATACGAAGCTGGGTCAGGAAGAGATCACCCGCGATATCCCGAATGTCGGAGAGGAAGCTCTCCGCAACCTCGACGAGGCGGGTATCGTCTATGTCGGCGCGGAAGTGAATCCGGGAGACATTCTGGTCGGTAAGGTGACGCCGAAGGGCGAAAGCCCGATGACGCCGGAAGAAAAGCTCCTCCGCGCCATCTTCGGAGAGAAAGCCTCCGATGTCCGCGATACCTCGCTGCGTCTGCCGCCCGGCACAACCGGGACGATTGTTGACGTTCGGGTCTTCTCCCGTCGCGGCGTCGACAAGGACGAGCGTGCGATGGCGATCGAGCGCGCGGAGATCGAGCGTCTGGCGAAAGACCGCGATGACGAGCGCGGTATCCAGGAGCGCTCGTTCTATAACCGTCTGCGCGAGCATCTGCTGAACCAGACGGCCGGAACCGGCTTTAAGGCCATCCGTTCCGGCACGGTCCTGACGGATGAGGTTCTGTCCGAGCACCCGCGCGGTGCATGGCGGAACATCACGGTCGAGTCCGATGCGGTCATGGCCGAGCTTGAGACGCTGCGCCGCGAGTTCGATGCCTCCGTGGCAAAGATCCAGGCCCGTTTCGACAACAAGGTCGAGAAGCTCCAGCGCGGTGACGAACTGCCGCCGGGCGTGATGAAGATGGTCAAGGTGTTCGTCGCGGTGAAGCGTAAGCTGCAGCCGGGCGACAAGATGGCCGGACGTCACGGAAACAAGGGTGTCGTCTCCCGCGTCGTTCCGGTCGAGGACATGCCGTTCCTTGAGGACGGCACCTCCGTCGATCTGGTGCTGAACCCGCTGGGCGTGCCGTCGCGCATGAACGTAGGACAGATTCTGGAGACGCATCTGGGCTGGGCCTGCGCCAAGATCGGTGCGGGGATCGGAGATCTGGTCGATGAATACCAGCGCACCGGCGAGAAGAAGCAGGAGCTGCTGGCCGAGCTGAAGGATGTCTATGGTGAGAAGGTCTATGAGACCTCCATCGCGGACATGAGCACGGGTGAGCTGACGGAGCTGGCGAACAACCTGCGCCGTGGCGTGCCGATCGCGACACCGGTTTTCGACGGTGCATCGATCCCCGATATCGAGGCGATGCTCGAGAAGGCAGGTGTCGATAAATCGGGCCAGTCCCAGCTGATCGACGGACGCACGGGCGAGCCGTTCGAGCGGAAGACGACGGTCGGCTACATCTACATGCTGAAGCTGCATCACCTTGTCGATGACAAGATCCATGCCCGTTCGATCGGTCCGTACTCCCTCGTCACGCAGCAGCCGCTGGGTGGTAAGGCGCAGTTCGGTGGTCAGCGCTTCGGAGAGATGGAGGTCTGGGCACTTGAGGCCTACGGTGCGGCCTACACGCTGCAGGAAATGCTGACGGTCAAGTCCGACGACGTGTCCGGACGTACCAAGGTCTATGAGGCCATCGTGCGCGAGCAGGATGACTTCGAGGCCGGTATTCCGGAGAGCTTCAACGTTCTCGTCAAGGAGCTCAAGTCGCTCGGCCTGAACGTCGATCTGGAAAACAGCGGCGAGTGATCAGCCGCGGGGCTCTGTCAGGCCCCGCTTTTTACCCGGTTCTCCCGAACCGGCAGGGACGTGGTTTTAACAGACCGGTATGCGCGGATGCGGGCGGTGTCCGCAGCGTTCCGGTCGTGGAGGTTTCCGGCGCATGAATGAACTCATGAAGATCCTTGGCCAGACAGGTCAGGCCGCGACCTTCGATCAGATCCGTATTCAGCTCGCGTCCAGTGAGCAGATGCGGTCCTGGTCGTTTGGTGAGATCAAAAAGCCCGAGACGATCAACTACCGGACATTCAAGCCGGAGCGCGATGGTCTGTTCTGCGCACGCATTTTCGGTCCGATCAAGGATTACGAATGCCTGTGCGGCAAATACAAGCGGATGAAATTCCGCGGAATCATCTGCGAGAAATGCGGCGTGGAAGTCACGCTGGCAAAGGTGCGCCGTGAGCGGATGGGTCACATCCAGCTTGCTAGCCCTGTCGCGCACATCTGGTTCCTGAAGTCCCTGCCGAGCCGTATCGGCCTGATGGTCGACCTGCCGCTGAAGGATCTGGAAAAGGTCCTGTATTTCGAGAGCTATATCGTTCTCGAGCCGGGCACCTCTCCGCTCAAGCAGTACAGCCTGCTGTCGGAAGACCAGTATCTCGACGTGCTGGACGAGCATGCCGAGGACGGAATCGAAGTCGGAATCGGTGCCGAAGCGATCAAGAAGATCCTTGAGCGCATCGAATGCGACGAAGAGAAGGTCAGGCTCCGTCAGGAGCTCAAGGAGACAACCTCCGAGGCCAAGCGCAAGAAGCTCGTCAAGCGCCTGAAGCTGATCGAGGCCTTTGCCGAAAGCGGCTGCCGCCCGGAATGGATGATCCTGGACCTGGTTCCGGTCATCCCGCCCGAGCTGCGTCCGCTCGTGCCGCTCGACGGCGGCCGGTTCGCGACCTCGGACCTCAACGATCTCTACCGCCGCGTCATCAACCGTAACAACCGTCTGAAACGGCTGATGGAGCTGCGTGCGCCGGACATCATCGTCCGCAACGAAAAGCGCATGCTGCAGGAAGCGGTCGATGCGCTGTTCGATAACGGCCGCCGCGGCCGTGCGATCACGGGCGCCAACAAGCGCCCTCTGAAGTCGCTGTCCGACATGCTCAAGGGCAAGCAGGGACGCTTCCGTCAGAACCTGCTCGGCAAGCGCGTGGACTATTCCGGACGTTCGGTCATCGTGGTCGGCCCCGAGCTGAAACTGCATCAGTGCGGCCTGCCGAAGAAGATGGCGCTGGAGCTGTTCAAGCCGTTCATCTATTCGAAGCTCGAGAAATACGGTCACGCCACCACCATCAAGGCCGCCAAGCGGATGGTGGAGAAAGAGCGTCCGGAAGTCTGGGATATCCTCGAAGAGGTCATCCGCGAACATCCGGTCATGCTCAACCGTGCACCGACCCTGCACCGTCTCGGTATCCAGGCCTTCGAGCCGATCCTCGTGGAAGGCAAGGCGATCCAGCTTCATCCGCTGGTCTGCACCGCCTTTAACGCAGATTTCGACGGAGACCAGATGGCCGTGCACGTGCCGCTCTCTCTGGAGGCGCAGCTCGAGGCCCGCGTGCTGATGATGTCGACCAACAACATCCTCAGCCCGGCAAACGGCAAGCCGATCATCGTGCCGTCCCAGGACATCGTTCTGGGTCTCTATTATCTCAGCCTGGAGACGCCGGAATTCACGGCAACTCCCGACACGGCAGAGATCGAGGAAGGCACCGGCCGCATCCTTCGCGCGGCACCGACTGCGTTCGCAGGCGCGGGCGAGATCGAATATGCCCTCTCCGCCGGCGCGCTGAAGCTGCACGACAAGATCCGCGCACGCTACGAAAGTGTCGAGCCGGACGGCAGCACCGTCACCCGGACCTACATCACCACTCCGGGCCGGATGCTCATCGCCCAGCTTCTGCCGAAGCACGGCTCCATCCCGTTCTCCCTGGTCAACCGTCAGCTGACCAAGAAGAACGTCTCGGACGTGATCGACGCGGTGTATCGTCACTGCGGTCAGAAAGAGGCCGTGATCTTCTGTGACCGCATGATGGGCCTCGGCTTCCGTCACGCGGCAAAGGCCGGCATCTCCTTCGGCAAGGATGACATGATCATCCCGAAAGAGAAGAAGGAGCTGGTCGATCGCACGTCCGCAGAGGTCAAGGAGTTCGAGCAGCAGTATCAGGAAGGTCTGATCACCGCGGGCGAACGCTACAACAAGGTGGTTGACGCCTGGTCGCGCTGCACGGACGAGGTCCAGGCCGCGATGACCAAGGAGATCTCCAGAGCCGAGATCGGCAAGCCGATCAACTCGGTCTGGATGATGAGCCACTCCGGGGCCCGAGGATCGCCGGCCCAGATGAAGCAGCTTGCAGGAATGCGCGGCCTGATGGCCAAGCCGTCCGGCGAGATCATCGAGCAGCCGATCATCGCCAACTTCAAGGAAGGCCTGTCGGTTCTCGACTACTTCACCTCGACCCACGGTGCCCGTAAGGGCCTCGCGGATACGGCTCTGAAGACGGCAAACTCGGGATACCTGACCCGCCGCCTCGTGGACGTGGCGCAGGACAGCATCATCATCGAGGAAGACTGCGGCACCGAACGCGGTCTGACGATCCGCGCCGTGATGGATGGCGGAGAGGTGATCGCATCCCTGTCCGAACGTATCCTCGGCCGTACCGCGGCTGCGGACATCGCCAGCCCGGCAACGGGTGAGGTGCTGGTCCGCCGCAACGAGCTGATCGAGGAAGCCGTCGCTGAGCAGATCGAGAAAGCCGGTGTCGAAAGCGTCCTGATCCGCTCCGTGCTGACCTGCGACAGCCGCGTCGGTGTCTGCGGACACTGCTACGGCCGTGACCTCGCACGCGGCACGCCGGTCAACATCGGAGAGGCCGTGGGCGTTATCGCGGCCCAGTCCATCGGAGAGCCCGGCACGCAGCTGACCATGCGCACCTTCCATATCGGCGGTGCGGCGCAGCGTGGTGCCGAGCAGTCGATGGTCGAGGCTTCGCGTGACGGCAAGGTGATGATCCGCAACCGCAACGTGGTTCAGAACAGCCAGAACGTGCCGGTCGTGATGTCGCGTAACTGCGAAATCGTGCTGCTGGACGAAAACGACGTCGAACGCGCGAAATACCGCGTGCCTTACGGCGCCCGTCTGCTGGTGGATGACGGTCAGTCCGTCGCCCGTAACCAGAAGATGGCCGAGTGGGATCCGTACACCCTGCCGATCATCACGGAGAAGGCAGGAACCGTGGAGTATCTCGACCTGATCGACTCCATCACGCTGGTCGAGCGTATGGACGAGGTGACGGGCCTGACCTCCAAGGTCGTCGTGGACTACAAGCAGGCGTCCAAAGGCGTGGATCTGCGCCCGAGGCTGCAGCTCAAGGACGCGAAGGGCGAGGTCATCAAGCTCGAGAACGGTAATGACGCCCGCTACTTCCTCTCCCCGGACAGCCTGCTGTCCGTCGAGAACGGAGCGCAGGTCCATGCCGGTGACGTGCTGGCCCGTATCCCGCGCGAAGGCTCCAAGACCCGCGACATTACCGGTGGTCTGCCGCGTGTGGCCGAGCTGTTCGAGGCCCGGCGTCCGAAGGATCACGCGATCATCGCGGAGAACGACGGTCGTGTGGAATTCGGCAAGGATTACAAGTCAAAGCGCCGCATCATCGTCAAGAATGACGAGACGGGCGAAGAGACCGAATATCTCGTGCCGAAGGGCAAGCATGTCTCCGTGCAGGAAGGCGACTTCGTCGAGCGCGGAGATCCGCTGGTCGACGGTCCGCGCGTGCCGCATGACATTCTCAAGGTCATGGGTGTCGAGGCTCTGTCCGACTACCTCGTCAACGAGATCCAGGACGTCTATCGCCTCCAGGGCGTGAAGATCAACGACAAGCACATCGAGGTGATCGTTCGCCAGATGCTGCAGAAGGTCGAGATCCTGGAGCCTGGCGACACGACATACCTGATCGGGGAGACGGTGGACCGGATCGAGTTCGAGACGGAAAACACGAAGCGCCTGAATGCAGGAGAGCGTCCGGCCTCGGCCATGCCGGTGCTGCAGGGTATCACCAAAGCCTCCCTGCAGACTCAGTCCTTCATCTCGGCGGCCTCCTTCCAGGAGACCACACGCGTCCTGACCGAGGCGGCAACAGCCGGCAAGGTCGATTCGCTGAACGGTCTGAAGGAAAACGTGATCGTCGGACGTCTGATCCCGGCGGGCACAGGCAGCGTGATGAACCGCCTGCGGACCATCGCCGCACGCCAGGATCGTCAGCGTCTGCAGGGGCCTCAGGCTGCGGAATAAACGCCGCAGACAGGTTGTAAGGATAAAAGGCCGGGGTCACTCCCGGCCTTTTGTTTTTTCCTGAGGGATTCCGGTCCGAATCTGCCTTTTTTCTCTGGTCAGCCGCGGAAATTCGCGCTATGACCCGCGCAATTCGATGTTCCGGGTGCGGGATGCGGTCCGTCTTGAGACTGCATGGCTGTTCAGCGGAAGCCGGATTTGCGAAGAGAATCGCAGTACGCTGCTTGACTTGCCGCTTTCCGCTCCGTAGGTTCCGCGCCCTCGGTTAACCCTTTCCGCCTGCATGCAGGAAAACGGAATAAAGGTTGCCATTGCAGCAGGCAGACATGCGGTACCGCCCTCCTCGTGACGGGCAGAGGCCGGATGTAAAGATAGGCCCGTCCCGGCGCTGTGTCGGGGAGGGTGTTTTGTTTGAACGAAAGTCGGCAGCCGGAAAAGGGCTGGCCGGCCGAACTGTGTAAGGATCGGGAAGGGCGCATGCCGACCATCAACCAGTTGATCGCCAAGGGTCGCGAACCCGCGGCCAAGCGCAACAAGGTGCCGGCCCTGCAGGGCTGCCCGCAGAAGCGTGGCGTCTGCACGCGTGTCTATACGACGACGCCGAAGAAGCCGAACTCCGCTCTGCGTAAGGTCGCCAAGGTGCGCCTCACGAATGGCTACGAAGTTGTGAGCTACATCCCCGGTGAGGGCCACAATCTTCAGGAGCACAGTGTCGTCCTGATCCGCGGTGGCCGAGTCAAGGATCTTCCGGGTGTGCGTTATCACATCCTGCGCGGCGTGCTCGATACGCAGGGTATCGCAAAGCGTCGTCAGCGTCGTTCGCTGTATGGCGCGAAGCGTCCGAAGTAAGGGGAATACCGAGGTATGAGTCGCCGTCACCGCGCTGTAAAGCGCGAGATCCTTCCTGATCCGAAATTCGGAGACGTCGTCATCACGCGCTTCATGAATGCGCTGATGTATGACGGTAAGAAATCCACCGCCGAAGGCATCGTCTACGGCGCTCTGGACTCGCTGGTCCGTCGAGGTGGCGCTGCCGCCGATCCGGTCGCGATGTTCCATGCGGCGCTGGACAACGTGAAGCCGGCTGTCGAGGTCCGCTCCCGCCGCGTCGGCGGTGCGACCTACCAGGTGCCGGTCGAGGTTCGTACGGATCGTCGTCAGGCTCTGGCGATCCGCTGGCTGATCGATGCCTCCCGCAAGCGCGGCGAGAACACGATGCGGGACCGCCTGTCCAACGAACTGCTGGACGCGGTGAACAATCGTGGCGCTGCCGTGAAGAAGCGCGAAGACACGCATCGCATGGCGGAAGCGAACAAGGCGTTCAGCCACTACCGCTGGTAAGGATGTCCTCCGGGTGCTGGTCAACAGCTTCCGGAGATGGTAACGCGCCCGACGCCCACAGCGTGGCGCACAGATTCTGGGTAACCGACTCCGGCGTCAGCCGGTAACGGAGAGAAACGATGGCAAAGGCTAAGTTTGAGCGGAATAAGCCGCACTGCAACATCGGCACGATCGGTCACGTCGATCACGGCAAGACCTCGCTGACTGCAGCAATCACCAAGACCCTTGCAAAGAAGGGCGGCGCTGAGTTCAAGGCGTATGATCAGATTGACGCGGCTCCTGAAGAGCGCGCCCGCGGCATTACGATCTCCACGGCTCACGTTGAGTACGAGACCGACAAGCGTCACTACGCTCACGTCGACTGCCCGGGTCACGCTGACTACGTGAAGAACATGATCACCGGTGCTGCCCAGATGGACGGCGCGATCCTGGTCGTGTCTGCTGCAGACGGCCCGATGCCGCAGACCCGTGAGCACATCCTGCTCGCCCGTCAGGTCGGCGTGCCGGCTCTGGTCGTGTTCCTGAACAAGGTTGATCAGGTTGACGATCCGGAACTGCTTGAGCTGGTCGAGATGGAAGTGCGTGAGCTTCTCTCCTCCTATCAGTTCCCGGGTGATGATATCCCCATCGTGAAGGGCTCCGCTCTCGTGACGCTGGAAGACGGCGACGCAGAGGTTGGTGAGAATCGCGTTCTCGAGCTGATGGATGCGGTTGATGCCTACATCCCGCAGCCGGAGCGTCCGATCGACCGTCCGTTCCTGATGCCGATCGAAGATGTGTTCTCGATTTCCGGCCGTGGCACCGTCGTGACGGGCCGTGTCGAGCGTGGCGCTGTCAACGTCGGTGACGAAGTTGAGATCGTCGGTCTGCGTGACACCGTGAAGACGACCGTGACAGGCGTTGAGATGTTCCGCAAGCTGCTCGACCGCGGAGAGGCAGGCGACAACATCGGTGCGCTTCTGCGTGGCACGAAGCGTGAGGACGTCGAGCGTGGCCAGGTTCTGGCCAAGCCGGGCTCCATCACGCCGCATAAGAAGTTCAAGGCTGAAGCCTACATCCTTACGAAGGAAGAGGGTGGGCGTCACACGCCGTTCTTCACGAACTACCGTCCGCAGTTCTACTTCCGCACGACGGACGTCACCGGTGTCGTTCACCTGCCGGAAGGCACGGAAATGGTCATGCCGGGCGACAACATCGCTATGGATGTCGAGCTGATCGCTCCGATCGCCATGGACGAAGGTCTGCGCTTTGCTATCCGCGAGGGTGGCCGCACGGTCGGCGCCGGCGTGGTTTCGAAGATCACTGAGTAATCTCAGGGACCAGACGGGCCCAGATCGGGTGAGGCCCCGGCCGGTTTTCCGGCCGGGGCCTTTTCCCAGGTGGCGGGCTTCCCGGACCAGATAACGGATTGAACAGAGACGATGGACAACCAGAACATCCGCATTCGCCTTAAGGCTTACGACCACCGGGTGCTGGATAACAGCACGAAGGAAATCGTGAACACGGCGAAGCGTACGGGTGCGCAGGTTCGGGGTCCTATCCCGCTGCCGACGCATATCGAACGGTTCACTGTAAACCGCTCACCCCACGTGGATAAGAAAAGCCGCGAGCAGTTCGAGATTCGGACTCACCGCAGGCTGCTCGACATTGTCGAGCCGACACCGCAGACCGTGGACGCCCTCATGAAACTCGACCTCGCCGCCGGCGTGGATGTCGAGATTAAACTCTAAGGTCCAGACGATGCGTACCGGATTGATCGCAAGAAAGCTGGGTATGACCCGGCTGTTCAGGGAAGACGGGACACATGTTCCCGTCACAGTGCTTCACCTCGATGACCTTGAGGTCGTCGATACCCGTACCGAGGAACGTGATGGCTACACAGCCGTCCAGCTCGGCCTGGGTAAAGCCAAGGTGAAGAATGTCTCGAAGCCTCTGCGTGGCCACTATGCCCGCGTGAAGGTCGAGCCGAAGCAGGCCGTGCGCGAATTCCGCGTCGCTGCCGATGCGCTTCTGGAGCCCGGCACCCGTCTGCTCGCCTCCCACTTCGTGGTAGGCCAGAAGGTTGACGTGACCGGAACCAGCAAGGGCAAGGGGTTCGCAGGCGCCATGAAGCGCTGGAACTTCGCTGGTCTCGAAGCCTCTCACGGCGTGTCCATCTCTCACCGTTCTCACGGTTCGACCGGTAACCGCCAGGATCCGGGCAAGACCTTCAAGAACAAGAAGATGGCAGGTCACTTGGGTGACGAGCGTATCACCACGCTGAACCTTGAGGTTGCTGCGGTCGATCCGGAAAAGAATCTGCTGATGATCCGCGGGTCCATTCCGGGTGCGAAAAACGGATTGGTTCTGGTCCGTGACGCAATTAAGAAGGCCCGTCATGCTGAGGCTCCGTATCCGGCAGCCGTCGCGACGGCGGAGGGCTGAGGGTTATGGAACTCGATATCAGAACACTCGATAACGGAAGCGCGGGCACCGCAACCCTTCCGGACGAGATCTTCGCAGCCGAGCCGCGCGCCGATATCATGGCCCGCGTGGTTCACTGGCAGCTCGCAAAGCGCCGTGCCGGCACCCACAAGGTGAAGGGTATGGGCGAGGTCTCGGGTACGACGAAAAAGCCGTATCGCCAGAAAGGCACCGGTTCAGCCCGTCAGGGCTCGCTCCGCGCACCGCAGTATCGCACCGGTGGCGCCGTTCATGGTCCGGTCGTGCGTGATCACGGATACGACCTGCCCAAGAAGGTGCGTCGTCTCGGTCTGATCTCCGCGCTGTCGCAGAAAGCGAAAGAAGGCAAGCTCATTGTTCTGGAGTCCGCCGAAGGCGTGACGAAGACGGCCGAGCTCGCAGTGAAGCTGAAGGCGCTGGGCTGGAATTCGGCCCTGATCGTCGACGGAACGGTGAATGAGGGCTTCCTGCGGGCGGTTCGCAATCTACCGAAGATCGATGTTCTTCCGACGGTCGGCGCCAATGTCTATGACATTCTCAACCACGATGTGCTCGTGATCACGCGCGCCGCGGTTGAGGGCCTGAAGGAGCGCCTGGCATGACCAACATTCTGGCAATCCGCCGGAAGGCGGAGACCATGTCGCGTGAGGCGATGTTCGACATCATCCGCGCGCCGCACATCACCGAGAAGTCCACTTCTCTTTCCGAGAGGAACCAGGTGGTGTTCAAGGTTGCTCTGACGGCCACAAAGCCGCAGATCAAGGTTGCAGTCGAGAAGCTGTTCAACGTGAAGGTTCTCGGAGTGAACACCCTTGTCCAGAAGGGCAAGGCGAAGCGCTTCAAGGGTCGTCCGGGTCAGCGCTCTGACGTTAAGAAGGCGTTCGTGCAGCTTGCTGAAGGTCAGTCGATCGATCTGACCGAAAAGCTGGCGTGACGCGGGGCAGAGACACATGGCACTGAAGCACTTTAATCCCGTCACGCCGAGCCTTCGCGGCACGGTTCTGATTGACCGCTCGGACCTCTGGAAAGGCAAGCCCGTCAAGGCCCTGACCGAAGGTAAGAACAAAACCGGCGGTCGTAACAACCACGGACGCACGACGTCGCGTTTCCGTGGCGGCGGACACAAGCAGTCCTACCGCTACGTGGATTTCAAGCGTCGCAAGTTCGATGTTCCGGGCACGGTCGAGCGTCTGGAATACGATCCGAACCGTACGGCGTTCATCGCGCTGATCAAATACGAGGACGGTGAACTGGCCTACATCCTGGCTCCGCAGCGTCTGAAGGCTGGTGACACGGTCATCGCCGGAAGCCGCGTGGACATCAAGCCGGGCAATGCAATGCCGCTGGCTGCCATCCCCGTCGGAACGATCGTGCACAATATCGAGTTGAAGCAGGGCGCAGGCGGCAAGATCGCCCGTTCTGCAGGCACATACGCACAGCTGGTCGGTAAGGATGCCGGTTACGCGCAGATCCGTCTGCAGTCCGGAGAGCTGCGTGTCGTTCGCGGTGAGTGCATGGCGACAGTCGGCGCCGTGTCCAACCCGGACAACATGAACCAGCACATCGGCAAGGCAGGCCGCGCACGCTGGCTGGGTCGTCGTCCGCATAACCGCGGCGTTGTCATGAACCCGGTTGACCATCCGCACGGTGGTGGTGAAGGCCGCACCTCGGGTGGCCGTCATCCGGTCACACCGTGGGGCAAGCCGACGAAGGGTTACAAGACCCGGACCAACAAGCGTACGGACAGTCTGATCATCCGTCGCCGGAAAACCGGTAAGTAAAGGGGCAGTAAGAGATGGCACGTTCCGTCTGGAAAGGCCCGTTTGTCGACGGGTATCTTCTGAAAAAAGCCGATGTTTCGCGCGCTTCGGGCCGTAACGAGGTGATCAAGATCTGGTCACGTCGTTCCACGATCCTGCCGCAGTTCGTCGGGCTGACTTTTGGTGTCTATAATGGTCACAAGTTCCTGCCGGTGCAGGTGACGGAGAACATGGTAGGCCACAAGTTCGGCGAGTTCTCACCCACGCGCACGTTCCACGGGCACGGCGCGGACAAGAAGTCGAAGCGAGGCTGAGAATGAGCAAGCCGAAGCACCCCCGCACGCTGGGCGAGACTGAGGCTCAGGCAATCACGCGGAACATCCGCGTGAGCCCGCGCAAGCTGAATCTCGTGGCCGGCCTGATCCGCAACAAGCCCGCTTCCCAGGCTGTCGCGACGCTGACGTTCTCCAAGCGCCGCATCGCACAGCAGGTGAAGAAGACGCTTGAGAGCGCGATCGCGAACGCTGAGAACAATCACCAGCTCGATGTCGATCAGCTGGTGGTCAAGACAGCAGAAGTAGGCAAGTCCATCGTCATGCGGCGCTTCCATGCCCGTGGCCGTGGCCGGTCTGCCCGCATCGAGAAATTCTTCAGTCACCTGAAGATCGTTGTCGCGGAGCGCGTCGAAGCGCCGGCGGCTGAGCCCACTGAGCAGAAGGCGGCCTGACGATGGGACATAAAGTCAATCCGGTCGGGCTGCGGCTCGGCATCAACCGCACCTGGGACAGCCGCTGGTACGCAGCCGGCGACTACTCCCGGCTGCTGCATGATGATCTGAAGTTGCGCGCTTTCCTGCGCCGCAAGCTCGCCGGTGCGGGTGTGTCCCGCGTCGTGATCGAGCGTCCGGCCAAAAAGCCCCGCATCACGATCTACGCCGCCCGTCCGGGCGTCGTAATCGGCAAGAAAGGCCAGGATATCGACGCACTGCGTCGTGAACTGACCCGTATGGCCGGTGTCGAGGTTGCGCTGAACATCGTCGAGATCCGTAAGCCGGAGATCGATGCGACTCTCGTGGCCGAGAACATCGCACAGCAGCTGGAGCGCCGCGTTGCATTCCGTCGCGCCATGAAGCGTGCGGTTCAGTCCGCAATGCGTCTGGGCGCCCAGGGCATCCGGATCAACTGCTCCGGTCGTCTGGGCGGTGCGGAAATCGCGCGAATCGAGTGGTATCGTGAGGGACGTGTTCCTCTGCATACGCTGCGCGCAGACATTGACTATGGTGTGGCCACCGCGAAGACGACCTATGGCACCTGCGGCGTGAAGGTCTGGATCTTCAAAGGTGAAATTCTTGCTCACGACCCGCTGGCACAGGACCGCCGGGCTGCTGAGCAGGCACCGCAGCGCTGAGGGATAAAAGACCATGTTGTCTCCGAAGCGGACTAAGTTCCGTAAGGCCCATAAGGGCCGCATTCATGGACTGGCGAAGGGCGGCACCGCGCTGAACTTCGGCACGTTCGGTCTGAAGGCTCTCGAGCCCGAGCGGATCACGGCGCGTCAGATCGAAGCGTCCCGTCGTGCGATCACCCGTGCGATGAAGCGTGCTGGTCGCGTGTGGATTCGTATTTTTCCGGACCTCCCGGTCTCGACAAAGCCCGCAGAAGTGCGTATGGGCTCGGGCAAGGGATCTCCGGAATACTGGGTGGCCCGTGTTAAGCCGGGTCGTATCCTGTTCGAGATCGAAGGCGTCCCGCCCGAAGTCGCGCGTGAAGCGCTGGCTCTCGGTGCGGCGAAACTGCCGATCAAGACCAAGTTCATCACCCGTATCGGTGAGGCATAAGAGATGAGCAAGGCACTGAAGCCGGCTGATCTGCGTGCGAAATCGTCGGATGAGCTGCAGTCGCTTCTGCTCGATCTGAAGCGCGAGCAGTTCAATCTGCGGTTCCAGCAGGCAACCGGACAGAATGAAGGGCTGGCGCGCATGCGAGTTGTGCGTCGTGACATCGCCCGGATCAAGACAATCGCGGCTCTGTCCGCGGTGAAGGCGTAAGGGAGTTCGCGATGCCGAAACGCATCCTCAGCGGGCGCGTGACGAGCGACAAGATGGACAAGACAATCACTGTCCTTGTTGATCGTCGCGTTATGCATCCGCTCTACAAGAAGTTTATCCGTCGCTCCAAGAAATATGCGGCGCATGATGAGCTGAACGAGTGCAAGGTCGGAGACACGGTGCGTATTGAAGAATGCGCTCCGATCTCCCGGCGGAAGACGTGGACTGTGATTTCGCGCAACGGTGAGACCGTTGGCGGGGCCGCGGCCGCAGTATCCGCATAATCAGGGGCTGAGAAATGATCCATCCCGAGACCAACCTTGAGGTCGCCGATAATTCCGGTGCCCGTCAGGTGCAGTGCATTAAGGTGCTGGGCGGTTCCAAGCGGAAATCCGCCTCGGTCGGCGACGTGATCGTGGTGTCCGTCAAGGAAGCGATTCCCCGTGGTAAGGTGAAGAAGGGTGATGTCCATCAGGCCGTCATCGTTCGGACATCCTACCCGGTGCGTCGCGCCGACGGCAGCGCGATCCGGTTCGACCGGAACGCGGCCGTGCTGATCAACAAGCAGCAGGAGCCGATCGGCACACGTATTTTTGGCCCGGTGGTCCGTGAACTGCGTGCGCGCAAGTTTATGAAGATCATCTCGCTGGCGCCGGAGGTGCTGTAATGGCCGCGCGCATTAAAAAAGGTGATACGGTCATCGTAACGACCGGATCTTCCCGTGGCGTTCAGGGCGAGGTTCTGTCGGTCAGCCCGGCAGAGAATCGTGCCGTCGTTCGCGGCGTTGCCATTGCGAAGCGCCATAAGAAGGCCGCCCGCATGGGTGAGGAGGGCGGAATCATCGCGCGTGAGGCGCCGGTTCACCTGTCCAACCTCAAGCTGGTCGATCCGAAAAGCGGCAAGCCGACGAAGGTCGGATTCCGCGCGCTGGAAGACGGCCGCAAGGTTCGCGTCGCGAAGGCGACCGGCGAAGTGATCGAAGGCTGAGGGGGTCGGGATGTCCGAAACACAGCACGCCCGTCCTGCTCCGCGTATGCAGCAGCGCTATCAGAGTGAACTGAAGGCGAAGCTGCGCGAGCAGTTCGGTTACAAGAACGAGATGCAGATTCCGCGTCTTGAGAAGATCGTTCTGAACATGGGTGTCGGTGAGGCTGCCGGCGATCAGAAGAAGCTCGACGCCGCAGTGGCCGAGATGACCCTGATCGCAGGTCAGAAGGCCGTCAAGACAGTCGCGAAAAAGGCTATTGCGGGCTTTAAAATCCGTGAAGGTCTGCCGATCGGCTGTAAGGTTACGCTGCGCCGCGTTCAGATGTATGAATTCCTTGATCGTCTGGTCACGATCGCGATGCCCCGCATCCGCGATTTCCGTGGTCTTCCGGCGAATAAAGGCTTTGACGGTCGCGGCAACTTTGCCATGGGTCTGAAAGAACAGATCGTGTTCCCGGAAATCGACTACGACAAGGTCGAGGATGTCCGTGGCATGGATATCATTTTCGTCACGACGGCGAAAACCGATGCCGAGGCAAAGGCGCTTCTCAAGGCTTTCGATCTGCCGTTCGCCGCCTGAGGTGGAGCGGTTTCGCAATATCCTGGACTTTCCGGTCTGGATATTATAAAGGCACCCCGGCCCCGTCGGGGTGTCACAGAGTTTTATTGGAAAACCGCCGGAATGGTCCGGCAGGTTCCGGAGGGTAGAATCAGGCATGGCCAAGATTTCCGCCGTCAACCGCAATGCCAACCGCGCTCGTATGGCCGCGCGCGATAAGGCTAAGCGGATTGCGCTTAAAAATATCATCATGGATCGTTCGCTCCCGGTCGAGGATCGCTTTGAGGCTTCCATGAAGCTGGCAGAGCTGCCCCGTAACGGGTCCCGTGTCCGTGTCCGTCTGCGCTGTAAGCTGACCGGCCGTTCGCGCGGTAACTATCGTAAATTCGAACTTTGCCGTATCGCGCTGCGTGACCTGGCCTCAAGCGGTCAGATCCCCGGTATGGTCAAGGCGAGCTGGTAAGGGCGGACGATGTCACTTTCAGATCCCCTGGGTGATATGCTCACCCGTATCCGCAACGCTCAGCGTGCGCGTCATGCAGCCTGCGTGGCGCCTGCATCGAGACTGCGGGCCAATGTTCTTGAGGCGCTCCGCCGTGAAGGCTACATCCGTGGATTTTCCACGGAAGAAGTCCGTAAGGGTGTCAGCCAGCTTCGCATCGAACTGAAATACGCTGAAGGCGATCCGGTGATCAAGGAAATCCACCGCGTGTCCCGTCCGGGTCGTCGCGTGTATTCCAAGATCAAGGAACTGCCGCGCGTCTATGCCGGTCTTGGTGTATCCATCCTGTCCACGCCCCGTGGCGTGCTTTCAGACGCGGAGGCCCGCGCTGCCAATGTCGGCGGCGAAGTCCTCTGCCGCGTCTTCTGAGGAGGGGCTGATGTCACGAGTTGGCAAATACCCTGTGGAAATTCCCTCAGGAGTCACGGTCAGCATTGCTGATGGCGTTCTGAGTGCGAAAGGTAAACTGGGTGAACTCAGGCTGCCGCTGACCTCTCTGGTAGAGACGGTCGTGGCTGACGGTAAGGTTACGGTAACGCCGGTCGGCGCCGCCGCGCAGGCCCGCATGATGTGGGGCACGACGCGTGCACTGGTTGCTTCCATGATCAAGGGCGTCTCGGAAGGATATTCCAAGACACTCGAAATCACCGGAACGGGTTATCGTGCGGCGGTCCAGGGCAAGAATCTCGTCCTGAACCTCGGCTTCTCACATGATGTGGTCTATCCGATCCCTGAGGGTATCAAGATCACGACGCCGCGTCCGACTGCTGTCGTTGTCGAGGGTATCGACAAGCAGCGCGTCGGCCAGGTGGCCGTGGATATCCGCAGCTATCGTAAGCCGGAGCCCTATAAGGGCAAGGGTGTGCGGTATGAGACCGAGACGATCCGCCGCAAGGAAGGTAAGAAGAAGTAATGAGCACTCAGCAGGATCTGCGGGAGCGTCGCCGCAAGCGTCTGCGCTTCCAGCTCCGCCGCAAGGCCGGCGGGCGTCCGCGCCTGTCGGTGTTCCGTTCAGGCAAGAATATCTATGCTCAGGTGATCGACGATGTAGCCGGTCGTACGCTGGCGAGCGCGTCCTCTCTGGACAAGGATCTGCGTGCGCAGGCCTCCAACGGAGCAAACCGCGATGCGGCCGGCGCCGTCGGCAAGCTTGTCGCCGAACGTGCGAAAGCGGCGGGTGTGACCGAGGTCGTCTTCGATCGCGGTTCCTATCTTTATCATGGGCGCGTCAAGGCGCTGGCGGAGGCTGCCCGCGAGGGCGGTCTCTCCTTCTGAGGAAAGGCGCGCGCTATGGCACGTGAACCCAGAGAAGGCGGCAGAGGCCGCGAGCGCGACCGGGACCGCGAGGGCGATGATCTGGTCGATAAGCTGGTAACGATCAATCGCGTCGCCAAGGTTGTGAAGGGCGGACGTCGTTTCGCTTTCGCGGCCCTGGTGGTTGTCGGTGATCAGAAAGGCCGCGTCGGCTACGGATCGGGCAAGGCCCGTGAGGTGCCCGAGGCGATCCGTAAGGCAACCGAACGCGCAAAACGCGGTATGATCCGCGTTCCGATGAAGGAAGGCCGTACGCTTCATCACGATGTTGCCGGGCATTTCGGTGCCGGTAAGGTCGTGCTGCGCTCGGCTGACGCAGGAACGGGAATCATCGCAGGTGGTCCGATGCGTGCGGTCTTCGAGAGCCTCGGCATCAACGACGTTGTCGCCAAGTCGCTCGGAACCCGTAACCCGCACAACATGGTGAAGGCAACTTTCGCTGCGCTCGAGAGATGCGCCAGCCCGCGTGCGGTGGCAAGCCGTCGTGGCAAGAAGGTTTCCGACATTCTTGGTAAGCGCGAGCAGGCTGCGGAGGCTGCGGATGTCTGACCAGAAAACCATTCGCGTCACGCAGATCGCATCCGGAAACGGTCGCAAGCCCGGTCAGCAGGAAACGCTGATCGGTCTCGGCCTGAACAGGATCGGACGCGTCCGTGATCTCCAGGATACGCCGTCTGTCCGTGGCATGCTGCGGAAAGTGGCCCACCTCGTGAAGGTGGAGGACTGAGATGAACCTGAATGAACTGCGCGATAACGACGGTGCGCGTTATCGTAAGAAGCGTCTTGGCCGAGGCATAGGCTCCGGTAAAGGCAAGACGTCGGGTAAGGGTGTGAAGGGTCAGAAGGCACGTGAAGGCGTGTCCCTGAACGGCTTCGAAGGTGGTCAGCTTCCGCTGTATCGCCGTATGCCCAAGCGCGGCTTCAAAAACATCTTCCGCAAGGTTTACGCTCCCGTAAACCTCGATGCGGTCGAGAAGGCAATAGCTGACGGAAAGCTGGATGCGGCTTCCGTGAACGAGGAAAACCTGCACAAGGCCGGTCTGATAGGCTCCGGACGTTATGCCGGTGTCCGTCTTCTGGCTCGCGGTGAGATTTCCCGTGCGATCATGGTTGAGGTCTCCGGTGCCTCCGCAGCTGCAGTCGCAGCTGTCGAGAAAGCCGGCGGCTCGATCAAGACGACGGTGGCGAAGGCGGAAGAAGCCCCCGCTGCCTGAAGCGAATGAGCAGGGCGCGATGCAGCTGTGCATCGCGCCCTGCTCCGTATTTACGGGTTTTGCAGCTTCGAGAGAATCTGCCATAACAGCGTCCCGCTTTGCGGCGGCGCTGTTTGTGTAAAGGGAACGGGTCTATGGCTTCCGCTGCCGAACAACTGGCTTCCAGTATGAATTTCGGAGCCTTCGCAAAAGCGACGGAACTGAAGAAACGTATCTGGTTCACGCTGGGGGCACTGATCATCTACCGGCTTGGAACCTACATCCCGGTTCCGGGCGTGGATGCAAAGGCGATGGGCCTCCTGATGGCTCAGCATCGCGGTGGTATTCTGGGCATGTTCGATATGTTCTCAGGCGGTGCGCTCGGACGTATGACCGTCTTCGCCCTGAACATCATGCCGTATATCTCGGCCTCCATCATCGTACAGCTGATGTCGACGGCAATCCCCTCTCTCGAGTCGCTCAAGAAAGAAGGCGAGCAGGGCCGTAAGCGGCTCAATCAGTACACACGCTATCTGACGGTCGCGATCGCTCTCTTTCAGGCTTACGGAATCGCCGTCGGTCTGCAGCATATGGGCACGGGCACCACATCCGCAGTGATCGATCCAGGGATGTTCTTCGTCGTCTCCTGCGTGATCACTCTGGTCGGCGGAACGATGTTCCTGATGTGGCTCGGGGAGCAGATCACCTCCCGCGGAGTCGGTAACGGAATCTCGCTCATCATCTTCGCAGGTATCGTAGCGAACCTGCCGCATGCACTCGCCTCGCTGCTCCAGCTTGGCTACACGGGTGCGCTGTCCCCGGTCTTCGTCGTGGGCTTCCTGCTTCTCGCTGCGGTGACGATCGTCTTCATCGTCTTCATGGAACAGGCACAGCGCCGCGTGGTGATCCAGTATCCCAAGCGTCAGATGGGTCAGCGCATGTTCGGCGGAGAAGCCACGCATATGCCGCTCAAGGTGAATACGGCCGGTGTGATCCCGCCGATCTTCGCATCGTCGGTGCTGCTGATCCCGGTCACGATCGCAGGCTTCATGAACGGCAAGAACATGCCGGGATGGCTCTCCTCACTCGGAGAATCCCTGGGGCAGGGACATCCGCTCTACATGCTGTTCTATGCGGCAATGATCCTGTTCTTCTCCTACTTCTACGCAGCAGTGACGTTTAATCCGGAAGAAACAGCCGATAACCTCAGAAAACAGGGCGGCTTTATCCCGGGCGTGCGTCCCGGTGCCGCAACGGCAACCTATTTCGACCGGATCCTCACACGTCTGACAACAATCGGTGCGCTGTATCTCGTGGCGGTCTGCCTGCTTCCGCAGATTCTCATCAGCCACTACAACGTGCCGTTCTATTTCGGCGGGACAAGTCTGATCATTATCGTCTCAGTAACGATCGATACGGTCACACAGATTCAGTCCCATCTGGTCGCGCATCAGTATCAGGGCCTTATCGGCCGCAACCGGACGCGTGGCAGCACGGGTAATCGGAGAATGGTGCGTCGATGAATATTATTTTCCTTGGCCCCCCGGGGGCCGGAAAAGGCACGCAGGCAAAGCGCCTGGAGCAGCAGTACGGGATCGTGCAGATCTCAACCGGTGATATGCTCCGCGCTGAGGTCGCTGCGGGAACGCAGATCGGGCTGGAAGCAAAAGGCCTCATGGAAGCCGGGAAGCTCATCCCGGACTCCGTCATCGTGGCCATGCTCGAATCCCGCATCGCGAAGCCGGATTGCGCGAAGGGATTCATCCTCGACGGATTCCCCCGCACGGTCGCTCAGGCCGAAGCTCTGGATGCCATGCTCACGAGGACAGACAGTCGCATAGACACTGTTCTCGTTCTGGAAGTGGATGAGGAGGTTCTGGCTGACAGGATCTCAGGCCGCTTCTCATGCAAAAGCTGCGGCGCAAGCTACCACGACAGCTTCCGCCCGACACAGAAGGACGGCGTCTGCGATATCTGCGGAGGACACGACTTCATCCGCAGGCCGGATGATAACCGTGAGACCGTGATGAAACGTCTTGATGCCTATAATGCCGAGACGAAGCCCCTGCTGCCCTACTACGAAAGCAAAGGCCTTATCTCCGTCATTGATGGCATGGCACCGATTGAGGAAGTCAGTTCTCAGATCGATGCCGTTATGGATGGAATAACGAAACTCACGAAGAAGTGATAGTTTCAGATTGACTCTCGCGGGGGCGTGGTTTATTGCGCGCCCTCTGAATGACGCGCCGCGCAGAGCGGCTGCAGTAAATATCACGCCCTCTGGCAGGGCGTATGAGGAGTGAGTGGCGTGGCGCGTATTGCCGGCGTGAACATCCCGACCAATAAGCGGGTCGTTATTGGTCTTCAGTATATCTACGGAATCGGTGCCACCAAGGCGCACGAGATCTGCACGAAGCTGTCCATCCCTGAAGCCCGTCGCGTGAACGAGCTCAGCGACGACGAAGTGATGAAGATCCGTGAGGCGATCGATAACGACTACCGGGTTGAAGGTGATCTGCGCCGCGAGACGGCCATGAACATCAAGCGCCTGATGGACCTCGGCTGCTACCGCGGCCTGCGTCATCGTCGCGGCCTGCCGGTGCGTGGCCAGCGGACGCATACCAACGCACGCACACGTAAAGGTAAGGCCGTCGCGATCGCCGGTAAGAAAAAGGCGACCCGTTAAGGCAGGCTGTTCCGGAGATCATCCGGAACTGATGCAGTCAATCAATTCCGGACGGCCCCCGGTCGTCCCCGGGCGGTCATGCGCCGTCCCGGAGTTCAGTTAAGACAGGACGAAAAGCATGGCGAAGGCCGCCACACCGCGTATCCGTAAGAAAGAGCGCAAGAACATCATCTCCGGCGTGGCGCACGTGCTGTCCACGTTCAACAACACCATGATCACCATCTCGGACGCCCAGGGCAACGCGATCGCATGGTCCTCTGCCGGCGCGCAGGGCTTCAAGGGCTCACGTAAGTCCACGCCGTATGCCGCCCAGGTCGCAGCCGAGGACGCAGGACGCAAGGCCCGCGAGCACGGTATGGAAACGCTTGAGATCGAAGTCTCCGGCCCCGGTTCGGGGCGCGAGAGCGCCCTGCGCGCCCTGCAGGCCGTCGGCTTCTCCATCAGCTCCATCCGTGATCTGACGCCGGTGCCGCACAACGGATGCCGCCCGCGCAAGCGTCGTCGCGTCTGATCTGATCGGATCTGCGGGGCATATCAGTGCCCCGCCTTTCTTTCTGCCGCTGCTTCGGTTCAGCCGGAGTTCCGCCGCCGTACCCCGGTGGTTCCTGTTTTTGAAAGGCCGCCCCCTTGGTTCTCCAGAAAAACTGGCAGTCCCTGATCAAGCCGGAGAAGCTGGAAGTGGAGTCCGGCGCGTCCCGTTCGCATGTCGCAACGGTTGTTGCCGAGCCGCTCGAGCGCGGTTTCGGCATGACGCTCGGTAACGCCCTTCGCCGCGTCCTGCTGTCCTCGCTTCAGGGTGCCGCGATCACAGCCATCCAGATCGACGGCGTCCTGCACGAGTTCTCATCGGTTCCCGGCGTGCGTGAGGACGTCACGGACATCGTGCTGAACATCAAGCAGCTTGCCCTCGCCATGCACGGCGAAGGTCCGAAGCGGATGGTGCTGACAGCCACAGGCCCCGGCGAAGTCAGAGCCGGGCAGATCGAGACCGGACACGGTGTCGAGATCATGAACCCCGATCTCGTGATCTGCACGCTCGATGACGGCGTGAAGCTCGGCATGGAACTGACCGTCAACACGGGCAAGGGCTACGTCCCGGCCGCCGCCAACCGTCCGGAAGACGCACCGATCGGCCTGATCCCGGTCGACGCGATCTACTCCCCGGTCAAGCGCGTGTCCTACAAGGTCGAGCCGACCCGCGTCGGACAGGTCACGGACTATGACAAGCTTCTGCTGACGGTCGAGACGAACGGCACGGTCACGCCGGAAGACGCGGTCGCGCTTGCGGCCCGCATCCTGCAGGACCAGCTCCAGCTCTTCATCAACTTTGACGAGCCGCGTCCGGTCCAGCAGGAAGAGCCGGAAGACGATCTGCCATTCAACCGTAACCTTCTGCGTAAGGTGGACGAGCTGGAACTCTCCGTGCGTTCCGCAAACTGCCTGAAGAACGACAACATCATCTATATCGGCGATCTGGTACAGAAGACCGAGCAGGAGATGCTGCGTACGCCGAATTTCGGGCGCAAGTCCCTCAACGAGATCAAGGAGGTTCTCACCTCCATGGGTCTCTCCCTTGGTATGAACATTCCGGCCTGGCCGCCGGAGAACATCGAGGATCTCGCGAAGCGGCTCGACGAGTCCTTCTGATCCGATAAGTCAGGAAACAGTATCATGCGTCACGGTGTTGCCGGCCGGAAGCTCGGCGTAACCTCCACTCATCGCGCTGCCATGTTCCGCAACATGGCCGTCGCCCTGATCAAGCACGAGCAGATCACCACGACCCTGCCCAAGGCGAAGGAACTTCGCCCGGTGGTCGAGAAACTGATCACACTCGGCAAGCGCGGCGATCTTCACGCCCGCCGCCAGGCCTATGCACAGCTGCGTGACGACACGATCGTCTCCAAGCTGTTCTCGGCCGTGGCTGAGCGCTACAAAAGCCGCACCGGCGGATATACCCGCGTGCTCAAGGCGGGAATGCGCTACGGCGACGCAGCAGACATGGCCGTCATCGAGCTCGTTGACCGGGACGTATCTGCAAAAGGCCAGGACAGCGGTCCAAAGCCGGCTGCAGCCAAAGAGAACAGCCTCGCAGCCTGAACAGGCTTGTGATGCGACAAAAAAGCGGCCTCCGGGCCGCTTTTTTTATGGCATTCCAACATCCCCGAAGCAGTCCGCCAGCCCGGAATTCAGAGCTGGATCGGCGTGACAACCCGGATCACCAGAAGGCAGAGAAAATCATGGCAGACATCGCACCGGAAGAAGGTATCGGCCGACTGCAGGACGGCGCCGGATGGGACAGCGATCATCCGGTCATCGCAATCCTGCGCGATATCGCAGCCGACAGACCCATCCTTCCGATCCTTGTGGCTCTGGCCGGAGGGATTGCAGGACTCAGACTCATCACGCGTAAAAAGAGATAAAATCCGTTCATGACAGAATGGCAACTTCCGGCGTGCTGCGGTGTTGGATGCGACAGACGTTTTTGAGGGATCAGGAGACGTATCATGCTGAAACTTGCTCTGTTTTTTCTCGTCATATCCATCGTTGCCGGCATCTTCGGCTTCGGCGGAATCTCCAGTGCCGCAGCGGGAATGGCAAAAATCCTGTTCTTCATTGCCATCGTCGTGTTTGTGGTCCTGCTCGTGCTCGCCCTTGTTGCCGGCGGAGCCGTAGCAGGGAAATGATGCACCAGGGGCGGGACAGAATCGTAAGTCCCGCCCCTTTTCGCCTGTCACCCGTAAGACAAGATATGTTTCGTCACACCGGCGGTCGCCGATTTGCCATGAATCAGTGTATTATGGACGCGTGACACATACTGACCCTGAACGGAAAGGACAGGTTATGACGTATCAATGGCTGCATCGCCGTGCTCTCCCGGGCGCAGCTCTGGCGGCTGCGATGCTGATGGCTGCCGCACCGGCACACGCACATCACGGCGGATGGGGCCCCGGCCCCGGGCCCCGCTGGGGCGGCGGAGGATATTACCACCATCGGGGGCGCACGGGCGCCGTCGTCGGTGGCCTCCTCGGCGGCCTCGCTCTGGGCGTCGTCGCAGGTTCGGCCATGTCCGGCCCGCGCGTCATGGCTCCGCCGGTGTATGCCGCGCCGCCGCCGCCGCCGCCGCCGCCGGTCTTCGTCCGGCCCGTGCCGCCGCCACCCGTGATGATGTATGTCGCGCCAAGCTATGGCTATGGTTATGGCCCGCCACCTCCGGCCTATTACGGATACGGCTGGTAAGGCCGTATCCGCCGGATTTTCACAGGGCCTTCGCTGCCGCCTCAACCGCGGCAGCATGCTCCGCCGGTTTCACCTTGCGCCAGACCTGCTTTATGAGCCCGTCCGCGCCGACAAGGAATGAACTGCGCTCCATCCCGAAATACGTCTTGCCATACATGGATTTTTCCACCCAGACGCCATACTGATCCGCCAGAGCATGCTCCGGATCGCTGGCCAGCGGAAACTCCAGACCGAACTTGTCCGCAAATTTGTCAATGGCCGGAACACCATCCGGACTGACACCGATCACCGTCAGATCAAGCGACTTCAGAGCAGGCAGAGCCTCCTGAATCCCGCAGGCCTGCGTCGTGCAGCCCGGCGTATCAGCCTTGGGATAGAAATAGAGCAGATAAGGCGCCCCCTTCAGTTCAGCGGAAGAAACCGTCCGCCCGCGACTCGCCTTCATGGTAAAATCCGGAGCCCTGTCACCAGGCCGGATGTCGGGATGCTGTGCTGTATCCGTCACAGGATATCTCCTCTCTAAAAAACCATCGACAGACCGTAGCACGGAAATTACCCGGATTTCCCGCCCACAGGCCCGATCAGCCGCACAAACCGCGCGCGCACATCCTCCGCCAGAAGCGCAAGCCGGTGCTCCAGATCCTCCGAAGACGCAGCGCCTGCGTCCCGCAGCAGAATATCCCAGGTCAGAGGCGGCAGAGCCTCGCCCAGATTCTCCGGCGGCGTCTGACCGCACAGAATCCGCAGCAGACTCTGCAGCCCGCGCCAGACCTCATCCGCCGCCACCAGTGCCTCGGCATCCTCCTGAGACAGAAAACCCGCCCGCGCCAGACGAACCAGAGCCCCCGCCGTCCCCGTCGCACGCACCTCAGGTACCGCAGCCACAAGCTGCAGCGTCTGGGCAATGAACTCCACCTCCATCAGACCACCATCCCGGCGCTTGATGTCCCACGGTCCCGAGGGCGGAAGATCACGCGCGAGGCGGGAACGCATCGCCGCCGCATCCGCCAGAACACGCGCCGGAAGAACAGCCTCGCCCGTGGCAGGATCATGCCCCGGACCATCAAGAATCGCAGACAGGTCACGCGTCAGAACCGCACGGAACCGCGCCGGACCGGACACCACACGCGCCCGCGTCAGAGCCATCCGCTCCCAGGTCCAGGCCGAACCGGAGTGATAGCGCAGAAAGGCAGAACGCGAGACCGCAACAGGTCCCGCAGCCCCCGAAGGACGCAGACGCATATCCACCGGATAAAGCGGCCCCTCCGCATCCGGCGCCGTCAGAGCCCCCACCAGAGAATGCGCCAGACGCCCGTAATACTGTCCCGGAGCCAGCGCCCGCCCGCCGTCACTCAGAACCGGCTCGCCGTCAGCCCCCTCCGGCTGATCGAAAATCATCATCAGATCCAGATCGGACCCGGCCATCATCTCGCGCGATCCGGCCTTACCCAGAACCACAACCGCCATCCCCCCGCCGGGAAGACGGCCATGCCGCCGCCGGTGCTCCCGCGTGACCATCCGGAACAGAACGGTAATCACCGCATCCGCCAGAGCCGTCCGCTCCCGCGCCGCAGTGTCCTCATCCATCCGCTGCTCCAGCCGCGCCACGGACAGCCGGAATTCCTCCGCCCGGACCATCGGCCGCAGACGATGCAGCAGAGTCTCCGTGTCCTGAGCCTCCAGAGCCAGCCGCCGGACCCGCTCGGCCAGAGACCGCAGACGCCCGGCGGGCGGCACCGTGTCGTCCTCCATCGTCTCCTGAAGCAGCCCCTCCAGAGCAGAGGGAGACTCAGCCAGATGCGCCGCCAGCAGCGGAGACGCCTCGAAAATATCCGCAATCCGGCCGATCAGAAGCGGATTACGCTGCAGAAGCGACAGAACCTGCACTCCCGCCCGCTGACGCGTCAGCAGCGTGTCAAACCGCATCAGACAGGACAGCGGATCACGCCGCCGCGCAAAGGTGGAAATCAGCTCAGGGATCAGCGTCGTCAGAAGATCACGCGCCCGCTCGGACCGCAGCGCAAGATGCGCGGACCCCGCCCAGCCGCGCAGAATCTCCGCCGCCTGAACCGCATCCTTCTCCGGAAATCCCGCCGCCGTCAGCCGCACGTCCAGATCCGGCGCCGTCACATCCGCCGCCTCATCCCCGCCGGCCTCCTCGGGCAGCGTGAAATGACGCTCGAAAATCCGCCGCACGGCCCGCATATGCGGTAAAAGCTCCAGCGCGAAATCCGCCCCGGCCTTCTCCGCCGACACACCGGGAATCTGCGCGCCCGCCCGGTCATACTCCCGGCCATAACCCAGAAAGATCCCCAGAGCGTTCAGACCCTCATCCGTCTCCGGCAGAAGATGCGTCTGCTGATCCGTCCGCATCTGAATCCGATGCTCAACCTCGCGCAGCAGACGATAGCTCCGGGCCAGCTCCTCCGCCTCATCCGCCGGAATATGCCCCGACCGCACCAGAACCCGCAGCGCGCCAAGCGTGGTCCGGTCCCGCAGCGCCGGATGCCGCCCGGCCCATATCAGCTGCATCGCCTGGGCAATGAACTCGATCTCGCGAATCCCGCCACCGCCAAGCTTCACATTCTGCCCGCGCAGCCAGTGCAGCGCCCGGGCCGGGTCCGTCAGATCACGATCGGCAATCCGCGCGACATCCCGCCCGCCCGTGCCGCGATGATGATCAATCCTGCGCTTCATGCCGTGAATGTCATCGATCAGCGCGAAATCGAGATTCTTGCGCCAGATGAACGGATGAATCGCGCGAAGGAAACGACGGCCCAGCGGAATGTCCCCCGCCACGGGCCGCGCCTTGGTCATCGCCGCCCGCTCCCAGGTCTGCCCGAACGCCTCATAATAGCTGATCGCCGCATGAACCGAGACCGCCAGAGGCGTCGCGGACGGGTCCGGCCGCAGCCGCAGATCCGTGCGGAACACATAGCCATCCGCATCCCGGGCTTCCATCAGCCGCACCAGGTCGCTAGTCATGCGGGTGAACACTGTCCTTATTTCGTCAGAATGCCGGTGTACGTCCGGATCAAACAGGACCACCAGATCAATATCCGAGGAGAAGTTCAGTTCCCGTGCCCCGAGTTTCCCCATGGCAAGAACGACATAGCCGCTGCGCCGCGCCGGATGCCCCGGATCAGACAGCGTCAGCCTGCGCGTCACATGCGCAGTATGCAGAAGATGCCTGACACTCACATCAAGCGCGGTCTCCGCCAGAGCCGACAGCGTCTGGGTCACGAACTCCAGATCACGGAAATGCCCGGCCTCGGCCAGAGCACAGGCCAGAGCCACGTGCTGCTTGGCCACGCGCAGCCGGTGCATCACGACATCCCGCGGACTGTCCGGCGGAACCGCCGCAAGCGCTTCCAGCGTCTGCCGGGTCGCCTGCTCGGGATCACCCGCCACAAGGGTCGCGAAAAAACCGGGATTGCCACGGATCAGGTCAGACAGATAAGGACTGTTGCCACCGGCACAGGCAATCATGCGGCGCACGGCAGGAAGAACCGGCAGCTCCGGAGGGAGATCATGCGCGGCCCACAGCGCCTCAACATCCTCCGCCAGCATCGCCGCCATCCGGGGATCAGCCGCCTCGGGCCAGTCTGCCTCGGGCCAGACATGCTGCCGCGCTCCCCGGCCGCGCAGCCCCCGGGACGGCGGAGGAACGGCCTCAGTTACGCCTTCAGGCACGCCCCCGGAATCGAAACGGGTCTGTGGAAGGGACATGCGCTTCTCCGGCAACGGTCTTTTGCAGGGATGCGGGCATGAACGTGACCGGTCAAGACCTCCCCGGACAGGAAACACGGAAAAAACCCCGCCGCGTCCTCCGGATCACAGGCTTTCTGTGCGCCATGACGGTCGGCGTCCCGGTCCTCGCCGCAGGCAGCGTGCTTTTTGCCGTCTGGCTCGGCCCCGTCAGCCTGATGCCGGTGCTCAGACCGTTCCTCCCCCTGGTCATCGTGAAGAATCCCGATGGCGGACCTGCCCGCGGCCGGCTCGATATCGGCGGCGCGGAACTGCGCTGGGCCGGGCTGAGCGACGGATTCCACGCCCCCGTCAGACTGACCCTGCACGACATACGCCTGCTGGCCGCAGACGGAACAGTCACCAGCCACTTGGACCAGGGCAGCATCACCCTCAGCTCCGTGCCACTGCTCTCCGGAAAGATCGAACCCCGATACCTCTCCCTCTCCGGCGGCGATATCGCCCTGATCAGACAGACGGACGGCACGATCGCCCCCGATCTCGGAGACGACCGGGAGGAACACGGCAAGGACAGCGGCCCCGATATCAGCCTCGAAGCCCTGCGGCACCTCGATATCAGCCGGACCCGGGTCGTCCTGCATGACAGGCGCAAACGCGCGGATTTCGCCGCAGATCAGATCACCGTCAGCCTCTCCTCCGTCACGTCAGGACATATACGCGGCCTGACCGGCCACGCGGAGACCGACCTGTCAGCCCGCGCTGCAGATCGCAGGGGGGGTGGAAAAAATACACAGAAAAACAAGACGTCTTTCACAACCCGCCTCACCGCCAGCGGCGCGCTCGCCCCCGACGGACTTCCCGCATGGGTCATGACACTCGGCCCGGTCTCCCCCGCCGGACTTGCAGACATCTTCCCGCAGACGGCAGACTATGCAGTGCCGCTCACACTGACAGGAAAACTGGATTTTACAGCGGGTAATAATCTTTTAAACCCGGGTGAAAATCCCGCCTGGGCCCTTCCATACCGGGCAGACCTCCGGCTCACCGCAGGCGAAGGGCATGTCCGTGCCGCGGGCTCGGACTTCCACCCGCAAAGCGCTCAGGCCCGCCTGATCCTCACACGTCTCGATGCGGAAGGCGGCAACGGTGCGTATCCCGTCAGTGCAGAACTGCAGACTCTCACACTCAACCTCCTGCCTCCGGATGCCGGACAGAACACGTCGCAGACAGAATTCATAAATGACGGAAAATCAGGCCTGACCGTACAGGCCGATGCACGCGCGGACTGCACCGATCTTCTGAAATCCGATGCTTGCTCGGGGCAGTTTCACGCCTCGATCCCGAATGTCGATTTCTCCGCGCTGGCACAGTGGTGGCCGGAAAAAGTCGCAAAAGGCGCCCGTAAATGGGTCACGCAGAACATCACCTCCGGAACCGGCAGCAATATGAACGCCACTGTCGGATTCGGTCTGCATCCTGACGGCAGCGGTATGGATATACTCAGCCTTTCCGGCAGAATGGATGCGAAAAAACTTGAAATAAACTGGCTCCGTCCGATCTCGCCCATGCACGACGTGGATGCGCATCTGGAATTCCCGGACCTGAAATCCATGCATATCCTCGTCGATCACGGCTATCAGCTGACCGGCCCGGATCATAAGGGACGCGTGGATAACGGCCCCGGGGAAATCACCATCTCCGGTCTGGACAAAAAAGATCAGGTTGCAAAAGTCTCCCTCACACTCACGGGAGATATGAAGGATCATCTGCAGCTTCTGGCAGAGCCGCGCCTGCATATCCTGTCGCGTCATCCGTTTCCCTTCAGTAATCCGTCAGGAAAAGGCCTCGTAAAACTCACGCTCACCATCCCTCTGGAGAAGAATGTCACGACGGATGACATGACGCTCGACGGAAATGCGCATTTCACAAAAGCACATCTCGGAAACGTGGTGATGGGGAAATCCGTCCGGGATGCCACTATCGGCCTGCACGCGACGATGCAGGGTCTGGACCTGACCGGAAAAGGCTTCCTCGATAAATATCCTCTCTCCGTAAAGGGAAAGATGGATTTTCGCATGGGCGGTCCGCCCCATGTGGTCGAGGACGTGCAGGCACGCATAACCCTTACGCCCGATCTCGTTCCCGAAGCCGCCGCGCAGAGATTCACCGGAAAAGCCCTGCTCAGCGCGCATTATACCGGAATGAGCAATGATTTCTCAGCCGCAGATCTGACTCTGGACCTGAAAGACGCGGATGTCCGCATCCCGCTGTGGCACAAGCCGGTGGAAACGGAAGCCAGAGCCGGAGCCAGAATCGAGCTTCAAAAAGGAAAACTGGTTTCCGTTCCGAGAGTTTATGCAACGGGGCCGGGAATATCCGTGGAAGGAAAAGCCCGCGTCACACCCGGGCAGGCCTCCGAACTCGACATCCCCGATTTCCGCGTGGGCCGCTCATCAGGACACGCCCTTTTGGTGGTGCCGCAGTCGGACACAGGCCCGGTCAGCGTCGCGGTGTACGCGCAGGTGCTCGACCTCTCTCCCCTGTTCGAGAAAAGTGACGATAAGGAAACGAAAAACGAGGCATCCTCAAAGATAACCGTCCCCCAGGCCGCAAGCGGCCGCGTGCACGGAGATCCCTCCCGGCCGTGGCATATCGAGGTCAATGCGGCAACGCTGTATTATGGCGCAGAACGAAAACTCGGAGGCGTACACGCCTTCCTCCGGCATGACGGCCGCAGGATCCGCTCGATGGATCTCAGTCTCGTCAGCCCCGTCGCCAGCGTCGCACGGATTCTGCCTGACGGTGACAAAAGACGTCTGCATGTCATGGTTTCCGACATCGGCCATCTCGCACAGGCAACCGGAGCCATGGAGAACATCGCCGGAGGCCGCCTCGTCCTCGCCGGAGAGTTCGACGATACAAAACCCGCCGCTCCGTTCTCAGGCCGCCTGACGATCACCCCCTTCGTCCTCAGAAAAGGGCCCTCCGCACTGATCATGGCGCGCAACCTGTCCATCTATGGCTGGCTGAATGCCGCACAGGACCGGGATTTCAGAATCAGCAGATTCGACCTGCCCGTCTCATATAACGACGGCATACTGAAAATCATCGACGGCCGCGCAGGCAACGGCGCTCTGGGGGCGACAATCGAAGGGCCCGTGAATCTGGACAAAAACACACTTGATCTCGACGGCACGGTCGTGCCGGTATTTGCAGTCAACCAGCTGCCCGGAATGCTGCCGGGGATCGGCAGTCTCTTCGCTCCGGAGAAAGGCGGGGGTCTGCTGGCCATGAAGTTCCATGTGCGCGGCGCGCTGGGTAGCCCTGACTTTTCCGTCAGCCCGATGACGATTTTCCTGCCGGGCGTACTGCGTGAGGTTTTCTGATCTGTGATATGAAAGGCGGAGCGCCCGGTGCGGTCCCGCTGTCCGGCGGACCGGAAGCCGGGTTTTCAGGAGCGAAGAGATGAACAGCGAAGAACGTGATCTGATCTCTAAATTCGTTGCAAGGGTCGGCGGAGCGCCCCAGGGTGGATTTGGCAGCGTGCCCTCCACCACGCAGACCCTGCCGCCGGTCGATCCGGAGGCCGATCAGTTTATTGCTGAGAATTTCCGGAAATATCCGGAAGCACGCTATCGGATCACGCAGATGGCCGTGGTGCAGGAAGCTGGCCTGGTGGCGGCACAGAACCAGATCCGCCAGCTCCAGTATCAGCTGCAGCAGGCCCAGCAGACCATCAGCCAGCTTCAGCAGCAGCGCTCCGCAGGCAGCAGCGGCGGCTTCCTGGGCGGTCTTTTCGGCGGAGGCGGTCGTGCACAGCCGCAGCAGCAGGCCGCCCCCCCGCCGGGCTGGGGCGGGCAGCAGGGCTATGCCCCGCCGCCGCAGATGCAGCCGATGCCCTATGGTATGCAGCCCGGCATGTTCCGCCAGGGTGGATCGGGCTTTCTCGGCTCCGCCCTGACGACGGCAGCCGGTGTGGCCGGCGGCATGATGGCTGCCAATGCGCTGGAAGGGCTGTTCAGCGGTCATCACGGCGGAGCAGGCGGCGATGGCGGCTGGGGCGCGGCTCCGTCGGAAACCGTCATCAACAACAATTACGGCTCGGCCGCACCGGATCCGTTCGCAGGCAGTGGCACCACGGCGGACCAGAATTTCAATGCCGATACGTTCGGCAATGTGGATAATTCAGGATTCGATAACGGTGGTTTTGACTCCGGTGGCTTTGATGGCGGCGGAGACTGGGGCGGCGGAGACGACCAGAGCTTCTGATCCGGGCCGGAACACCCGCTCTCCCGGTATGTGGAGAGCGGGTGTCTGATCTGTCATATTTGTGATATTGCGAAGCGTTCTCATTTGTGGTTTAAGAGACTCATACCACCTGCGGATGAGGCTCTGCATGTTTATCTGTTCCTGTAATGCACTGACTGACAAAGACGTCCATCAGGCTATTGCAGACGGCGCAACCCGGATGCAGCAGATATATGAGGCCAGAAAATGCCAGGCCCGCTGCGGCAACTGCGTACCGGGCGTCCTGTGCCTTCTGAAAAAAGCACTCCAGGAAAAGAAGGCCGCAGCAGCAACGGCCCCCGTGCCCGTTCCGACCGGTCTGCTGGTCCGGACTGATCCGGCGGTGCATGTCGCCGCCTGAGGAAAGACCGGCTCCGCGGGGGCGAGGCGTCATAAAACTATAACACGGCTTCCTGATCGCACTGCTCTAGAGAGAGCGCAGTGTTTGTCTTCAGGAAATTTTAATCTCATGTCCAATACCACGGCAGATGCGGAGCTCCCCCGGCGGCCGGATATGAACGGGGGCAGTCACCCCGCATACAGGCTGTTTTTCCTCGGTATCATCCTCGCGGCTCTGGCCTTCGTCGGATACAGCGTGATCGGAGACGTTCACGCCGCAGGCGGACAGAATGTCGCCATCGGTGCGTTCGTTCTGCTTGGAATCGCGCTTCTGATCGCGCTCGGCTTCGAATTCGTCAACGGCTTTCACGATACCGCCAATGCCGTGGCAACGGTGATCTACACTAACAGCCTGCCACCGCTTGTGGCCGTTATCTGGTCCGGTATGTGGAACCTGTTCGGGGTTCTGGCTTCATCCGGTGCCGTGGCCTACAGCATCGTCTCACTGCTGCCGGTGGAACTGATCCTGCAGATCGGCGGCGGTGCCGGTCATGCGATGATCTTTGCACTCCTGCTTGCAGCCATTATCTGGAACCTCGCAACCTGGGCAATGGGAATTCCGAATTCCTCCTCCCATGCGCTGATCGGCTCGATTCTCGGGGTCGGACTGGCAAACCAGCTGCTCTCATCGCATGGTGTGGCAACACAGGGTGTGGACTGGGCCCAGGTGACGAAGGTGTTCAGAGCCCTGCTGTTCAGCCCGATCTGCGGCTTCGTCCTCTCCGCCGTGCTGCTGCTCCTGATGAAAACACTCATACGCAACAGGGCGCTTTACGAAGCCCCGCAGGGAGATAAGCCGCCGCCGCTGTGGATCCGCGGGCTTCTGGTCACGACCTGCACCGGTGTTTCGTTTTTTCACGGAAGTAATGACGGGCAGAAAGGAATGGGCCTGATCATGCTGATCCTGATCGGAGCTGCTCCCACAGCCTACGCCCTCAACCGCGCGATGCCCGACAGCATGACACCAGGCTTTGTACAGTCTGCGAATATCGCATCAGACACTTTCCGGACACATGCAGGTTCCACGCCGCTCCCGAGCGTGGAAAAGGCGCGGCATATCGTCAGTGACGCATTGCGTGACCGCAGGGTCGAAGGGGATGCAGTATACGGTGCCCTTTCCGTTCTCTCCCGTGATGTCAGCAGCATGGTTGAGAATTACGGCTCCATTCACGCCGTGCCTTCCGCAACCGTGGCAAACGTTCGCACGGATATGTATCTGACCTCCGACGCCATCCGCACGATGGTCAGACCATCAGAAACCTTTTCTGTAAATGAGTTCAAGGGACTGAAGGTTTTCATGGAGGACCTGAACAGGGGAACGCGATTCATCCCCATCTGGGTCAAGGTGGCGGTCGCCATTGCTCTGGGGCTGGGCACGATGGTCGGCTGGAAACGCATTGTCATTACGGTGGGTGAGAAGATCGGCAAGACACATCTGACCTATGCCCAGGGTGCGGCCGCAGAGATCGTGGCAATGGGCACAATCGGTCTGGCAGAGGGCTATGGTATGCCGGTTTCCACAACCCATATTCTCTCCGGAGGCGTGGCAGGAACGATGGCCGCCAACGGATCAGGCCTGCAGTGGTCCACGTTGCGGATGATGGCTCTGGCCTGGGTGATCACGCTGCCGGCCGCGATGATCATCAGCGGCGCACTCTATATCCTGCTCCGGCAGGTCTTCTGAAACAGGCAGACAGGATCAGAGTCCTGTCATGGCAACAACCTGTTCAGGCGATATATACCAGGGGGAGATACCGGCCGGAGCTTCCGGTGAGGACGGACCTGTCACGATATCATAATGCAGGTCCAGCATGGCCGCGAGGCGACGATAGCACCAGTTCATCAGCCGGTCGGGCATCAGTTCAATAACCCGGGTGCCCGGTTTTGCAAAAATCAGTCCGGTCAGCCCCGCGCCATGAGGGGCGACAATCATATCCGCATTTGCGAAAAGACCGGCCTGAACATCCAGTGGCACCCCGCTCAGTGTAGTGGCAACAAATCCTTTCTGCTTCAGCTGAAATACGAGTTCAGCCTCGTTGCGTAACGGACGGGAAGGACTGTCGCTGCGCGAAATATAAAGACGCCGGGGATAGGTATGCTGAGGAAGCCGGGAGTCATGCGGAGCAAGGCTGCTGAGGAGAGTCAGAGCCTGCGGAAGGAAGTATCCTGTTTCCGCAACATTCCAGGGAAGAATCAGCCGGTCGGGTCTGAAGGATGCGGCGGAGCTAACGGAAAGAATTTCCGGCAGCGGATGATCCCATGCGCCCCATACAGCGGTGATGGCCCGTTCCATAAGCGTGGAAAAAGCCGCAGGGATATCTGCAGGGATCAGTATACCTCTGATCGATCGGATATCCTTTTCCTTCAGCAGGGCAAGCCGCCCCGCATTCATCAGCGCGAAATGAAACAGGTTGTTGCATCCGCCGAGAAGCAGGGACAGCCAGCAGCCGGGAAGCGGCCTTCCGGCAGGAAGGCTGACACGGAATCCCTCGACCGTGATCTGATCATCCGGATGCCGGTGATCAAGCGTGTCGGTCAGAATCTGACCGCCGGACAGCATCACGACACCGCAGCGTGTGGCGATCGTCGCATCGGTGAAAGTGAAGAGATGCGCCAGTGCACCATTCGGATCAGGCGGTGGCATATCCTGTATCCCGGCAGCCTGCAGAGCGGAGCGGGAGACAGGACTCAGAGAGACTTGCGGAGGCATCACGATCGGAAATGTCCGATGTTCGGTAATGGCTTTTACAGGCAGTTCGCTGATCCGGGTGGCCGGACCGGTGCGGCGGGAATTCATGGATGTATGAAACTTCCGGTTGTTATGATGGCATGAAGGTAGCACGAGGAGAGAATGTCGTCACAGTCCGTCTCTGTTCTCATATCCCGCGTTCGGGACAGCTACAGTTCCGCACATGCACCCTGTCCGGGATCTGCCCGGACAGGCCGTTTTGTGTCCGGCGCGCGGGAGTGCGTGCCTGTTCTGAGAGGAAGACTGACTGAATGAACCGCTCGACGCTGCCAGATGATCTGGTGCCGGTTGCTGCGCGGACGGTAAGGCTGCGTAACTCGCATTCCGTCAGCGTGCCGCTGTTTCCGCCCTGTCTGCATCCGAAGGCAAGTGCGGATATCCTTGATTATTCCGTGGACTGGAGTCTCAGATTTCGCGGAACCGGGGACCGGATCACGACGGTGACGGCGAAGGTGCCTTCCGCGACCGGCACATCGACGGATCTCACCGTTATGTGGAGCGGTGTATACTGTGATCTGACATCGGTATTCATGCTGGCCAGCGGCCCGCCGCTGACGGCTCAGAACGTGCTTGTGGAGATTGCGACGGAGCAGGGGCGTAAGGACTCCGTGCTGCTGAGCATTCGCGTTACCGACGCGACACCGGGAACGCCGCCACCCTCCGGGACGGTGACGCTTCCGTCTGACACCACGTCCAATGGCGGAGTTGCCATGACAGCCATGGATACTCTGACAGCGCCTCTGTCCAGCAACGGGGGAGTGATCATGACCTCGGATGATCTGGCACTTCCGTCCGGAACGGTCAGTAACGGCGGTGTCGTGATGGAAACCGCTGCATCCTGACTGTCCCTGAGTCGGGTGACGGTGTAGAACGGGCGGGTCTTTTTCTGAGCAGGTGTCGGCGCATGGGTGCGTTCCGTAATAATTCCGTTCTGACGTCCGGACGCATTATCCGCGTGATGTTTATCCTGATCGGGCTTGCCTGCATCGGATTCGCGCTCGAATTCGTCGTCCGGCTGCCTGATACGATGCCAGGACCGGCAATGGGGGCTCTGGGGATGCTGATACTCGGGGCGATCCTTGTTCTGGGTGGACTCTGGATTGGCCTTTAGCAGCCTGTCGGGTTGGGCATTTTGCGGATCATAGGGCTGAGGCTGACCTGTCTTATGCTGCGTGAAGCCGTGCC
>NZ_JAJJND010000089.1 GCF_029759835.1 Acetobacter sp. AN02 | reverse complement strand
GAACAACCTTGGCGCATCATGTCAATCGGACTGCGAGATTGGGCTCATAGGTTCTAGCAATCAACGGTTGGTATCAGTCGGCTCGTGGATGATCGGAGACAGATTTGCGGGCATAACCATGAGAGAGAGCAGAGATCTGATCGTAAGACACACATCGCCCGTAGTGCCGCATGTCGTCCGCAGAGGCGGAATAACGGGGAAAATCAACTCATGGCTGTGACCCGGATCTTCGGGCTGTATTACGGAACAGATCCTCACATTCGGAAAACGGATATATCATGAGCGGACAGGTCGCCTTTGCGAAACTCAGATCTCTGGCATCCGGCAACGAACTCGCGGGGGATATAAGGCAGGCCAATGGCGGATTGTCGCCTGCGGAAGGCAGATATGATGATCGTTCCTGCGCCATGAATGCAACCGTCATCACCGCAAGGCTGATGAATAAGGCGCCCTGTGACCTCCTGCCCCCAGAAACCGTCATTAATCCAACTGGCGGTATCACCGCCCGTATCATGAAGGAACTTGACGCAGGTAAACTCCTGACGTTCCAGCTTGCCTTTGCTTCCCCACAGGGGCATGGCGCGGGTGACCATTTTTTCTGTGCCTTCCGCCTTGATGCCAACACCATCATCGTCGCCATGGGCTGGCAGGGTATTTATGATTTCAAGCAGTATTTCAATGAAAACGAAGGCGGTCGCTTTGCCCGCAATATATTCAAAAAAGCCATGAGTGATATTGCGGACGGAGAAATCCGGGGTGTCCTCAGCCTGAGTGCATTCCTCGGAACCTCGCGCGAGGATGAAGAGGTGTCTCCGGGTATCGGTATTCCTGCACGGGTGTACAGGGAGATCAGCGGCACGATCTGCAGCTTCAAACCGATTCTGGTCTACTCCCTGTCCTGAAGCTGATCCTCGGGCACGGCACCCGGATATATCGACCCTTCCACACGCAGCCTCCGCCCCCTATAACTCTTCCCGTGACTTCCTCAGCCTCCCTTCCGCCCGGCCCTCCTTCAGACGGCGACGGCTATCTCGCACGGCTCAATCCCGAGCAGCGCGCCGCCATTGAGACAACCGAAGGCCCGCTGCTCGTCCTTGCAGGCGCGGGCACGGGCAAAACCCGCGTGCTGACAACACGGTTCGCACATATTCTCCTGACGGAGCGTGCGCGCCCGTGGCAGATTCTTGCCGTCACCTTCACCAATAAGGCGGCCAGCGAGATGCGCGAACGCGTCTCCGCACTGCTTGGCCAGGCGGCTGAGGGACACTGGCTCGGCACGTTCCATGCCCTCTGTGCACGGATGCTGCGCCGCCACGCCGAACATGCGGGACTGACCAGCAGTTTCTCCATTCTCGATACGGATGATCAGCTCAGACTGCTCAAGCAGGTGATGCAGCCGTGGAATGTTGATCTCAAACGCTGGCCCGCTCCGGGTCTGCTCGGGGTGATCCAGCGCTGGAAGGACCGTGGCCTGACCCCGGAACGGATCACGCCGGCCGACGATACGGATTTTGCAGACGGAAAGGCCAGGCAGATCTATCAGGCCTATCAGGCCCGCCTTCTTGAGCTCAATGCGTGCGATTTCGGCGATCTGATGCTGCATGTGACGGAAATTCTCCGCAACCGGCCGGATGTCCTGGAGCAGTATCACCGCAGCTTCCGCTATATTCTGGTCGATGAGTATCAGGATACGAACACGATCCAGTATCTCTGGCTCCGCCTGCTTGCCCGCAGAACGGATGGCCCGGCCAATATCTGCTGCGTGGGAGATGATGATCAGTCGATCTACTCCTGGCGCGGTGCGGAGGTGGAAAATATTCTGCGCTTCGAGAAAGACTTTCCCGGCGCGAAAATCGTCCGCCTGGAGCGCAATTACCGCTCTACCGCACAGATTCTGGGCGCTGCCGCCGGACTGATCGCCCATAATGACAGCCGCCTGGGCAAGACACTCCGTCCCGGGCACGACGACGCGCAGGGCGGGCCGGTAGAGATTAACGGCGTCGGGGATTCCGAAATCGAAGCCCGCAGCGTGTGCGATGAGATCGATGCCCTGCGCCGGAGCGGACATAAGCTGGGAGAGGTGGCGATCCTGGTACGCGCGGGCTTCCAGACCCGCGCGTTCGAGGAGCGCATGGTCCAGACCGGTATTCCCTATCGCATCGTGGGTGGTCTGCGGTTTTACGAACGCTCCGAGATTCGCGACGCTCTCGCCTATATGCGGGTCATGGTGCAGCCTTCGGACGATCTCGCCTTCGAGCGGATCGTCAACGTCCCCCGACGCGGCGTCGGCCCCGCGGCACTGCAGAAAATCCGTGCCGAAAGCCGCAATCTCATGACGGGACTGGCCGGTGCCACGGAGGCCATGCTCGCTTCCGGCGCCCTGCGCGGCAAAATGGCCGATCAGCTTTCGGAACTGATGGGAGCTTTTGCGAAAGGACGCGCGACGCTGGCGCAGGAAGGACATGTGGTTGCCGTCAATACCCTGCTGGAAGACGCGGGTTATCTTGCCATGTGGAAGCTGGACACCTCACCCGAGGCCCCCGGACGGCTTGAGAACCTGAAGGAACTGGTCCGCGCGCTGGCCGATTTCGGAACGCTGCGGGAGTTTCTGGACCATGTGGCGCTCGTCATGGAGAACGAGGGAAATGACGAAGGCGGACGCGTTTCCGTCATGACACTCCACGGGGCGAAAGGCCTGGAGTTCGACACCGTATTCCTGCCCGGCTGGGAGGAAGGCGTTTTCCCCTCCCAGCGCACGCTGGATGAAGGCGGTCTGAAGGGGCTGGAGGAAGAGCGGCGGCTGGCCTATGTCGGCCTCACCCGCGCCCGCTATCGTGCGGTGATCTTTCATGCCGACCGGCGACGGATTTTTGCAAACTGGCAGGATGCGCTCCCCAGTCGTTTCATTGAGGAAATCCCCGATGAATACGCCGTGCGGAAAAATCAGTCCCCCCGCCGTATCCCGCAGGAGGACTACAGCGGTTTCTTCTCGGATTCAGTCTTCAGCGCCCCCCGCCGCACATCCGCACCTCCCCGGACCGCATCGCGCAGTAATGTTGTCTCCTTCAGCACTGTCCGCCGGACGAGGGAGCAGGAGAATGCACCTGAAATCGGCTCCCGTGTCCGCCACGCGAAATTCGGCGAAGGCATCGTCGTCAGCGCAGACAGCGGCGCGGCGGAGGTCGCCTTCGACAGCGGCGATACGCGCCGGGTCATCCCTTCCTTCCTTGAAAAGCTCTGATCATGCCGCCAGCCGCACGCCGCCACGCCACTTCCCTTGAAACGGTTGCCGTCACGGTTCCTGAACCTGCCGTCGAGGCCTATGAGTCCGCCATTGCCTGTGTCTGCACCACGGTCGGAATTTTCGAGGTGGATGAGGACGAACGCATCTGGCGCATCGAAGGCGTGAAGGATCAGGGACATGCGGAGCCTGAACTGATCTCTGCGCTCGCCCTTGCTGCACTGACGACCGGCATCGACGCCACGCTTGAACGCAGCACGACAGAGGCGGAAGGATGGCTGGCCCGGACCTGTGAGGCCTTTCCGGAACAGGAAGCCGGACGCCGCTTTATCATTCGGGGCACGCATCTTCCCGCGGAAAAGCGCGCCGGGCGCATCACGCTCACTCTTGATGCCGGAATCGCGTTCGGCTCCGGCGAGCACGGCTCCACACGCGGCTGCCTCCGCGCTCTGGAACACATCGCACATCGCAAGCCCCGCCGTATCCTTGATCTCGGCTGCGGCTCCGGGATCCTTGCCATGGGAGCCGCAGCCCTGCTGCATCGTCCGGTCCTTGCCGTGGATATCGAACCCTGGTCCGTGCGTGTGGCGGCTTCCAACGCCACGGGTAACGGCCTTGGCGGGCTGCTCACCTGTCGTCACGGCAACGGGTGGCGCACGCCGGAAATCAGGAAACAGGCTCCTTACGATCTCGTATTTGCCAACATCCTGGCCCGTCCTTTGTGTAAGATGGCAAAAGACCTCGCCCGCAACCTCACACCGGGGGGCATGGCCATCCTTGCGGGACTGCTCAATACACAGGCCCGCATGGTTCTGTCCGCCCACCTCCGGCAGGGACTGATTCTCGAAACCACGCTTCGCGAGGGGGACTGGGCGACGCTGATCCTGCGAAAACCCGCGGGATTCCACTGAAAACAGGATAAAGCATCATGAATATCCGCATCCGCCCGGCAAAGAGCAGCGACCTTCCGTCCATCCTCGCCATCACCAACCGGGCCATTGCGGAGACGAACGCCCTGTGGGTCTCCTCTCCCTTCACGCCCGAACAGCGCCGGGAATGGATGGATGGCCGTATCAGCGCCGGTTTTCCGGTGCTGGTCGCAGAGGATATGGACGGCACCATCGCGGGTTTCGGGTCATACGGCCCGTTCCGCAGCTTCGAGGGGTATCGCCTGACAGTCGAGCACTCCCTCTATGTCACGCCCGAGGCCCAGGGCCAGGGGATCGGCGGATTTCTTCTGGATGCCCTGATCGAAAAGGCACGCGGCAGCGGAATGCATGTGATGGTCGCAGCCATTACGGGCGGAAACGAGGCCTCCATCCGTCTGCACGGTTCCCGCGGCTTCGTTCACGGCGGCCTTCTTCCCCAGACCGGTATCCGCAAGGGAGAGTGGCTTGATCTCGTTCTGATGTATCTGATTCTCTGACGGAAAGCAGGTTTCCTGACCCGGAAAATGACACCAGGTGTCATTTTTTTTGGTTCCTCTGTGCCTTCAGCTTCTCTGCCATACGTCTGATTATTACATATTCCGGCATAATCCCTCCGGTTTTCCGCCAGGAATCCGGAGGTATTTATTTATAAATGTCTATATATATGAAAATACAGACAATACGCCCGTGCACGAATATGTTGAAGATACCCCCTTCATGACATATTAAGTGACATAGCGACATTATTTTCATAACGGGCCTTACAGCCTGACGATTTAACCGAACCTGATGCCTGCTCCTGATGCAGGCGTCCGGTGTCGTTTCTGTATTCCGGGGGTAAAGTGTTAAAACGCATCCTTCTGGCCATAGTCGGCCTTGTCGTCATCGGTGGCGGAGGCTTTCTGTGGTACGCATGGTGGCCGGGAATCCCGAAGATTTCTCCACCCGCCGCAGGCAGTTTCCCGGCAGCGAAAATCGAGCGCGGCCGCATCGTGGCCGCCCAGGGTTACTGTGCGGAGTGTCATACCCGCACCGATCTTGGCGGTGGTCCGGAACTTGCCGGAGATTACCGGATGGTCACGCCGTTCGGAGACATCTTCTCCCCCAACATCACCCCCGATCCGGAAACCGGCCTGGGTAACTGGTCCGAGGCCGCGCTCCGCCGCGCCATGCATTACGGTGTGTCCCGCGACGGGCATCATCTCCTTCCGGCCTTCGTCTACGATCATTTCACAAAAATGAGCGATGCCGATATCTCGGATCTCTATGCTTGGATCATGACCCGCAAGCCGGAGAAAATGACTCCGCGCCCGAACGGTTTCCCGCTGAGCATCACGCCGCGCATCGTTATGGCAGGCTGGAAGATGATGTTCTTCACCCCGGGACGTTATGTGAATGACCCGAAGCATGATGCACAGTGGAATCGTGGTGCCTATCTTGCGGAAGGCGCATCCCATTGCGGTTCGTGCCACACGCCGCGCAACCTCGCCGGAGCCGAGAAAACGGGACACGCCTATAACGGGTCCGTCGTCGATGGCTGGATTGCTCCTCCGCTGAACGCCACCAACCCGACGCCGACTGTCTGGACAGAGGAAGAACTGTTCCAGTATCTCCGCAACGGCGTTGCCCCGCTGCACGGTCCGGCCGCAGGCCCGATGTCCCCCGTGCCGCACAGCTTCCTGTCAAAAATCCCGGAATCCGATGTCCGCGCCATCGCCCATTACTTCGCATGGGTCGATCATGCGAAAGAGCGTGAGGCCGGAGATACGAAGGCGCTGGCCACAGCCATGGAAGCGTCACGTAAGGATCTGACGGGTTTCCAGACAGATCCCGATGCAAGACTGTATCAGGGCGCATGTGCCGCGTGTCACTATAACGCTGCTCCCTCGCCCGTGCTCGGACGGCCGGAACTGGCGCTGAACAGTGCATTGTGGCTGAACGAGCCGACCAACCTCTATCTCGTGATGCTGCGCGGCATTTCAAACGAGGAAGGTCAGAGCGGTGTCGTGATGCCCAGCTTCTATAAAGCCCTTTCCGACAAGGATATGGCCCGCATCGCCGCCTGGCTGCGTCGCACCCGGACAACCCTGCCTCCATGGACGGATCTTGAACACAAGGCGGCCGAAGCACGGAAGCTGGTGGAACAGTCCCCCGTGAACGCGTCGCACTGAGCAGAGACCACGGAGCCATATCATGATCACATTCAGACTCAACGGCCGTGACGTCTCGCTTGATGTCCCGGAAGATACCCCGCTCCTCTGGGCCATCCGCGATGATCTCGGGCTGACCGGAACCAAGTTCGGCTGCGGCGTCGGGCAGTGCGGTGCCTGCACCGTGCATGTTGGCGGACGCGCCACCCGCTCGTGTATCACCCCGATCTCTGCAATTCAGGGAGCGGATGTCACGACCATCGAGGGGCTTGATCCGCAGGGCAGCCATCCCGTGCAGCAGGCCTGGCGCGAGATTCAGGTTCCGCAGTGCGGATACTGCCAGTCCGGACAGATCATGCAGGCGGCAAGTCTTCTGAAGGACTATCCCTCCCCCACCGACGAGGAGATCGACGGTGTGATGGGCGGCAGCCTGTGCCGCTGCATGACCTACATACGTATACGCAAAGCGATAAAGCAGGCGGCAGAGCTGGCCCGGAATTACGGCAGCGCCACCGAGGGAGACAGCAGCAATGGGTAATCCCGAACGCATCTTTGCCCGCAGGAGCGGCAGGGCGGGTAACGGATTATCCCGCCGCAGCTTCCTGATGACCGCCCTGGGTGCCGGACTGACTTTCGGTTTCTCCGGTAAGGCTTCCGCCGAGCAGATTATCGGTCCGGATGGTAAGGCCGTTCCCTCTCCGGTTCCTCCCGGTTTTGAGCCCACGATCTGGTGCAGCGTGCAGCCGGACGGCTTTATTGACGTGAATATTATCCGGGCAGAAATGGGCCAGCACGTCGGTACGGCGCTTGCCCGTATTCTCGCGGATGAGATGGAAGCCGACTGGGAGAAGATCCGGATCGTCCATGTCGATACCGACCCGAAATGGGGCATGATGGTGACGGGCGGATCATGGTCCGTCTGGCAGACATGGGACCAGTTCCGCCAGGCCGGGGCCGCTGCCCGTACGGTCCTGACCGAGGAAGGCGCAAAGCTGCTTGGCGTGCCTGCTGATCAGTGCACGGTTCGCAACAGCGTGGTCAGTGCCGGCACCCGATCTGTCAGCTTCGGGGAGATCGTTTCCCAGGCGAAGCCGACTCGCAGCTTCACTCCGGATGAGATGGCTAAGCTGCCGCTCAAGACGCCTGGTGAGCGTCGCCTGATCGGTCAGCAGGTCAAAGCGCTAGATATTCCTGGCAAGACCACCGGAGAAGCGGTCTATGGCATCGACGCCAGGGTGGACGGCATGGTCTATGCCCGTCCGAAGATACCGCCGACCCGCTACGGCTCGAAGGTTCTTTCAGTCGATGACAGCGCGGCGAAGAAGGTCCCGGGCTATATCCGTTATATCGCTCTGGATGATCCCTCGGAGACCGTTCCGGGCTGGGTTGTCGTGCTGGCGTCTTCCTACCCTGCGGCCATCCGGGCCACCGATCTTCTTAATGTCAGATGGCAGGCCGGAAAGACCGCGCATGTCAGTGAGCGGGATATTCTCGATCACGGACGCCAGCAGACAGCCAGCAGTTCGGGCGGGTCCCGCATTATGGATGACAAGGGTGTTGATGAGTCGTTCTCGAAGGCAGCGCATGTCTTTGAGCGGACCTACACCTGCGGCAGCGTGATGCATTATCAGCTTGAGCCCATGAACGCCCTTGTGTTCCTCAAGGACGGTAAATGGGAAGTTCATTGCGGTAATCAGTGGCAGACGCTTTTCCTTCCTGTCTTCGCCAAGGCTCTTCAGGTTCCCGAAGAGCAGATCATCATGCGCAGCTACATGCTCGGAGGCGGCTTCGGCCGGCGTCTGAACGGCGATTATGTTGTGCCTGCAGCTCTGGCGTCCAAGGCGATTGACGGAAAGCCCGTCAAACTGATCCTGACGCGATCTGACGATATGCTGTTTGATTCCTTCCGCTCTCCCTCGGTTCAGACCCTGCGTCTGGCCATGGATGGCAAGAAGGGCTTCAGCGGATTCCAGCATCATGCCTCTGCAGGATGGCCCACGCAGGTCATGGCCGAAGCTGCAATGGAAAAAGGGGCTGACGGAAAGCCGTATGATCAGTTCGCCATTTCCGGTGCTGACACATGGTACGACTGCGGCCCGATGCTTGTCCGCGCCATCAGCAACGATCTTGCGAACGACACTTTCCGTCCGGGCTGGCTGCGTTCGGTGAGTGCAGGATGGACCCCCTGGGCTACGGAGCAGTTCTGGGATGAGGTTGCTCACGAAATCGGACGTGATCCGGTTGAGCTTCGTCTTTCCATGCTCAACGGTGAAGGGCCTGACGGTCGCAATAAGGGGAAGGCACCGGACTCCACCGGAGGTGCCCTGCGGCAGAATGCCGTTCTCAGGCGACTGACTGAGAAATGCGGCTGGGGGCAGAAACAGTCCGACCCGGATACAGCGCTGGGTATCGCGACCGGCTTTGGTCAGGAACGCGGTATGCCGACCTGGACGGCCGGTGCTGCACTTGTCCACGTCAATCGTGAGACCGGCGTCGTTACGTGCCGGAAAATCTGGATCGTGATCGACGCAGGCACCATCGTGGATCCGGATGGTGCTCTGGCGCAGACTGAGGGCGGTGCTCTGTGGGGGCTCAGCATGGCGCTTTGCGAGGGAGGCGAGATTGTTGACGGTCAGCCGAAGGACCGCAACCTCGACACCTATACGCCGCTGCGTATCACGGACGTTCCGGAGATGGATGTGGAGTTTATCCATAGCACGGAAAAGCCGACCGGTCTGGGCGAGCCCGGGGTGACGACCGTTGCTCCGGCAATCAGTAACGCGATTTTCAATGCTGTCGGTATCCGGATGAGGCATCTGCCGATACGACCGGATGATGTGCTGGCAGCACTCAGGGAAAAGACACGCAGCTGAGGATCAGAGCCCCGCTTTTCAGCGGGGCTTTTTTTTCAACGATCGATATGTCCCAGATCACGATCGGGGGCGATGATATCGCGGATACGCTGTTTGAGTTCCTTCGGTCCGGGAAAACCACCATCCCGCTTACGCTCCCATACAAGCACATGATCGGCCATGATTTCGAAGCGCCCCCCGGTATCAGGAATCAGGGCAACTTCTTTGATATCACGACCGAAGGTTGAGAGAATTTCCTGTGCCATCCATGCAGACCGCAGGAGCCAGTTGCACTGCGTGCAATAGCGGATGGATATTGCCGGGCGTGGCCCGCTCACTCTGCGGACCTGTCCTGTGCTGCGGCGGAGCGGATGGCCTGAGCCATTGCCTCGACACCATTTCCCCTGTTGGCTGAAAGAGCCTGCACCAGTCCGAGTTCGTGAAGAAACTCCGGTCCGGTTGCAAGAATTTCCTCAGGCGGGCGCCCGGAATAGACCCTGAGAAGCAGGGCCACAAGGCCCGAAACGATAGCTGCATCCGAGGCTCCTGCAAAAAACAGGTCATCTCCCTGATGCTTTGCTTCCAGCCATACCTGACTCTGGCAGCCCGGAACCCGATGGGCGTCGTTTGTCCATTCCTGAGGAAAGGCAGGCAGGGAGCGGCCCAGCTCGATGATGTACTGGTAGCGCTCCATCCAGTCATCAAACATGGACAGCTCTTCGCCGATTGCGGCAATCGCCTCGGCCGCGGTTTCATCCTGGGGATGAACGAACGGGTCCGCCATAACGGTACCTCCGGAAAATATTCAGTGTCCGGAAGGAAGCCCTTTTCCCGCTTCAGATCAAGCCTGGAAGAGCGACAGGCTGTCCTGCCTTATACCAACTCTGGGATGCCCTGACTCATATTTGATTTCTTTAGCAGCCTGTCGGGTTGGGGCACACTGTGAAGTGGTGATGTTGTAAGGTGGTGAGATGAGCAGCTTCATCCCGTTTGAC
>NZ_JAJJND010000088.1 GCF_029759835.1 Acetobacter sp. AN02 | reverse complement strand
GTCGAACAACCTTGGCGCATCATGTCAATCGGACTGCGCAATTGGGCGCATAGGTTCTAGCAATCAACGGTTGGTATCAGGCCCGTGCATATGGTGATCCCCGAACAGGGAATCCTTCCAGCCGCCAAAGGAATGAAACGACATCGGCACGGGAATGGGCACATTAATCCCGATCATCCCGGCCTGAACCCGATGCGCGAAACTGCGCGCCGTATCCCCGTCCCGCGTGAATACGGCCGTTCCGTTTCCAAACGGGCTTTCATTGACCAGCTTCAGAGACGTCTCGAAATCAGGCGCACGCATCACGCACAGAACCGGACCGAAAATCTCTTCCTGATAAATCTTCATCCCGGAGGTAAACATTGTCGAAAAGAGATGCACCGGTGAAAAATCCCTTCTCATAACCTGCAACGGTATAGCCACGGCCATCCACAACCAGCGTCGCCCCCTGCTCCACGCCGGACTCCACCAGCCCACAAACACGATCACGATGCTGAGCCGTCACCACAGGCCCCACCGCAACAGCAACGGAAATCGCCATGCAGCGCTCACCAGCAGCCCCCTAGGCTGCTCCGGTAAGGGCATCGACAGCCTTGTCCAGATCGCAGTCAGGCATGACGATGGCATGGTTCTTGGCCTCGCCAAGAGCCTGCACACGTTTTCCGTTCGCCGTTCCCGTCGCATAGACATGCTTTGCGATGGGGGTTGATCCTATGAAACTGACCGCATCGATCGCCGGATGTCCAAGGATAGCATTGACCATATCCTTATCCCCGTGAACAACCTGCAGGACGAGATCAGGGCCGCACACACCCTGTTCCTGCCCGATCCCTGAGACGAAATTGTCAGGGAGGCGTGATCGGAATCCGGACAACCAGGAAAGGCGGCCTGCGCAGATCATGCCCCTGATGAAACCGCGGAAGCCGCGTCCACTGCCCGGCAACAACATAGACAAACTCATGATCGGCAAAAATACCGTCCGGCCAGACAATCCGCGGATCAGAAGCAATCAGATCGTAGCGGCCATCCGGATTACGCCGGAAAACACCATCATGATCGGCCGCCGTGGTATAGATCCGGTTCCACGGATCGGTCGCCAGCCCGTCAGCCGCACCCTTCTCTCCTTCATCCCTGACCATCGATGCCAGCTTCTCAGAAGAAAGGGAAAAATCCGCAAGAGCGGCAGAAGGCAGGCTGTAAAGCCTCCGGCTCGCAAGCGGAGCATAAAATACGGTCGAGGAATCAGAAGATAACGTGATCCCGTCCGCTCCTCCCGCAGGAAAGGAGGGATTCTTCGGATCGTATTCCAGCACATGACCATCAAGAACGGTCTGATATCCCTTATCGGGCATCACGGAAACCGTGCCCTCCAGAACCCGGCGCTGCCTTCCGCTTGCAATATCCGCAACCACCAGAGCCGGATGCCCGTCAAACGAACTGTCCGTAATAAAGACCGTACCCTTCTCACCATGAGTAAGATCAACACGCAGATCATTCATATGACTGCCCGGCCGCAGGGCATCCTTCAGGATAACGGTCGCAATGATCTCGCCCGTCTCCGGGCTGATCCCCACAACCTTGGCACCGCCCGGCGGAATATCCCGCCCCTTTATCTTCCCGTCATCAATAACCCAGATATTGCCCCGGGTATCCGTTGTCATTCCGTGCGGAGAAATCAGGTGCCGCTCAGGCTCCCCCTGTCCGGAAGAGGAAAACGCCTCCGAGGGAAACGGTATCAGCCGCCCGTCTTTCCACTCCGCAAGACCCGGCCCTCCATGATCCCCATCATGACGGGGAAATGTCAGGAACAGACGCCCCCCGACCACCACGATCCCGGACGGATCGGCCGAAGCAATACGCGCGACAACCTCAACCTTTCCGTGCTGCCCGAAGGCCGGATCACGATTTTCCGTAATCCCGGCTTCGGCACCCCCCGCCGCAGACGCCCGGGAAACACTCCCGGGAGCGAAGTATGAAAGACCCGCCACAAGCCCCGTCAGAAGGCAGCGCGCACGAAAACCGGACAGAACCGGAGCAGCACCTCGCATGGAATATCCCGGATTCATTTCTTCAGGAACGGACGCAGAAGCGTAAGATCCGCCTCGGAAAGACGATCAGACGCCGTATTCCGCTGATGCCAGTAAGGATAGAGCAGCGGCGGCCGGCTGACTTCCTCCAGCCTTGCGGAATCCTCATCCGTCAGCTTCAGGGAAGCAGATTTCAGATTATCGGCCAGCTGCGTATCATTCCGCGCGCCGATCACCAGACTGGCAACACCGGGACGGCCCAGCAGCCAGGCCAGAGCCACCTGCGCGGGGCTGGCACCTTCATAATGGGAGGCAACATCGACAAGAACCTCAACGATGTCATACAGCGCCTCAATATCGTGAACCGGCGGTTCATCCCACTGGGCCGCCTTACGCGTACCCTCCGGCTCAGGCTTGTCACGACGGTATTTGCCCGAAAGCAGACCGCCCGCCAGGGGCGACCAGATCACCGCATCCACACCCTGATCCACCGCAACCGGCAGCAGCTCATACTCCGCCTCACGCGCCTGCAGCGTATAGTGAATCTGCTGCGCCACCGGACGGACCGTTCCGTTTTTCTCAGAGGCATTCAGCATCTTCATGATATGCCAGCCCGAGAAATTGGAAACGCCGACATAGCCGATCTTGCCGGAACGCTGCAGATGATCGAGCGCGCCGAGAATTTCCTCAACCGGCGTCAGGCCATCCCACTCATGGCACCAGTAAAGATCGATATGATCCGTCTTCAGGCGCTTCAGACTGGCCTCACAGGCCCGGATGAGATGATGCCGCGACAGACCACGCTCGTTCGGGCCTTTATCTCCCGTGGGAAAACGCGCTTTCGTCGCCACCAGAAGACGCTTCCGCCGGGCGTCATCCAGAACGTCCCCGATGATCTCCTCGGACACGCCGTCCGAATAGATGTCGGCAGTGTCAAGCATGTTCACACCCGCATCGAGCGCCATGTCGATCTGATGACGCGCACCGGCCACGTCAGTATTGCCGGTCTTGGCAAAATCACCCTTGCCGCCAAACGTCATGGTCCCGAGCGTAAGAACGGAAACCTTCAGACCCGAACGGCCAAGAAGACGATACTCCATCAATGTTCTCCCTATTTACTGCCTCGCCCCTGATACCTGCCGCACAGGCCCCGGAACAGCCGTGCCGTTCTCCCAAGTTTCAACAATCCTGTGAACATCCGCAATATCGGCCGCGGGATTGCCCTCGACAACCAGGAGATCGGCCCGCATACCCGGCGCGATCACCCCCCGATCAGAAAGATCGAGCAGGGCCGCGGCATTTCCGGTCGCGATATGAATGGCCTCGGAAGGCGTAAGCCCCGCCTGAACCGTAAGATCCAGCTCACGATGCTCCGCAACCCCCGGTACACGCAACGGCATTGCACCGCTGTCGGTTCCGAAACCAATTTTCACTCCGGCATCATGAAGCGTTTTCAGATTCCGCAGATTCATCGCGAGGGAACTGCGCGCAAAATCCGCCTGCTTTCCATGGCTGTGCGCGGCAGACCAGGCCGGATCGCTGATCTGCGCCAGGAACGAAGCAGACAGCCCCGCAAGCGTGAACGGCGTCTCCGTCCAGGGCGCATGATCCGCCCACGCCGTTCCCGCCTCATCAAGCTGCAGCGTGGCAATATACCAGATCCCGCGCGATTTCAGCCGCTCCGCAAATTCCGGCGTCACGGCCTTGTCCCGCACGCCATGCGCAATAATGTCCGCGCCCGCATCCACAACATGCTCCGCATCTGCAAGGTCATGAATATGCGCGGCAACCCGCAGATGCCGTTTATGAGATTCATCGACAACAGCACGGATAATCTCCGGCTTCATCCTGACCGGCAGCGTCCCGTCGAAATCATCGACCCAGATCTTGACCAGATCCGTGCCCTCATCTGCCATCCGGTCCACATCCCGGCGCGCCTCATCGACAGTCTCCGGACGGAACAGCTGATCAGGCGCGACATTCACCGGAGGCGCCCCGCGCGGCACACCAATGCCCTGATCAACGCCGAACAGATCAGCAGGCGTCTTTCCGGCATGCGCCTCCCGACGCAGCGGATCAAAAACAGCCGGCGCATTGTTTCCCAGAGCCGCCACCGTCGTCACGCCGTATCGCCGGTACTGGCCAAGCTCCTGCATGATCACATCGCGGGTATAGAACCGGGAATCGACCGTCACGCCCTCATACTGGCCGACATGCATGTGATCGGACACAAGCCCGGGAAGAACCGTATCGCCTGACCGGTCGAGACGCCGCGCCCCCGCGGGGATCTCCGCACCGCGACCGGCAGCAGTGATACGCCCGCCCTGTATCACGACAGTGGCGTCCTCAACCGGAGCCGCCCCCGTCCCGTCAACAATCCGCACATGCGTCAGGGCAACCGGCTCGCCCTCCGCCGGAGCGGTCACGGACGCAGCCAGAGCGGAACCACCCGGGACCACACCCCCCAGAGCAGCACATAATGCCGAGGTCAGAAGAAAACGTCTCATGACACCCTCCTTCAATGAATGCCCGATAACAGAACAGGACGCCGCAGACATGCAACCCCCGCACCGGAACCGGAACACGGAAACAGAATGATATAAACGCAGCAGAACCGTCTGCGGATTTTTCCTGATCCTGCAAAAAGAAAATCCCCGGGCGAAAAACACCGGGAACGGACCGGCTGAAAACAGCCCTCACATCGCCGCTGTCATACCATCCCCCGATGGCACAGCGCCCCGCAAGCTGTTAGAACGGTGCCGATGACTGACACTGCCCCTCTGCCCCGCACCGCCTCGGTTCACCGCGTGACCGGAGAAACCGACATCACCATCACCCTGTCGCTCGACGGGCAGGGAGAGGCACGCATCGACACCGGCATAGGATTTTTCGATCACATGCTCACCGCCCTCGCACGGCACGGCATGTTCGATCTGGATATCACCGCAAAAGGTGACCTGCACATCGATTTCCACCACACGGTGGAAGATACAGGCATCGCACTGGGTCAGGCATTCCACAAAGCCCTGGGAGACCGGCGCGGCATACGCCGCTTCGGCCACGCTCTCGTCCCGCTGGACGAAGCCCTCGCCGAGGTCGTCGCAGACATCTCCGGCCGCCCCTTCCTCGCCTGGTCCGTCATCTTCCCGCGCGACAAGATCGGAGAGATGGACACGGAACTGTTCGAGGAATTCTTCCGCGCCCTGGCCATGGCCTCCATGACAACCCTGCACGTGACACAAAAAGCGGGCACCAACTGCCACCACATCGCCGAAGCCGCGTTTAAGGCCACGGCACGTGCTCTGCGCACGGCCACAGAACACGATCCGCGCGCCGCAGGTCTGATCCCGTCCACAAAGGGGGTGCTGTGAAACTCTGGTCCGTCTGGCTTCCTCCCGCAGATGAAGCCGTCCCTGCCGTCATCCCGCAGAAAATCCACTGGCCGACCTTCTTTCTCGGATGGATCGGGCTGCGTATCGGCGGAATGCGCATCAGCGCGTGGATCATCGGCGCGATAAGCGTCCTGTTCACGGTCGCATTTCGCGACTCTCCCCTGCTGCTGCCATGGTTCGTCCTGATCCATGCCGTGCTTGCCCTCTTCGTCCCGAAATTCAGGGAGACAGAACTGCGCCTCCGCGGCTGGACACGGGGACCGGACGTTCTGGCAGAAACCAAGGACAGCGCCCTCCTGCGCTTTTTCGACCACAGCACGGCTCCGGCAGAGAGCGTCGTATGAGCACGGCAGCACGGCAGACTCTTGTTGTCGTGGATTATGACGGCGGCAATCTCGCCTCCGCGGCCCGTGCCCTCGGCCAGGCTGCCACAGACAGCGGGATCACCGCCGACGTCACCATCTCCGCCGATCCCGACACCATCCGCACGGCAGACCGGATCGTCCTTCCCGGCCAGGGCGCCTTCGCAGACTGCGTAAAGGGACTTTCCGCCAGACCCGGACTGCGGGCCGCGCTTGAGGACGCCGTCCGCAACGGAACACCGTTCCTCGGTATCTGCGTCGGCATGCAGCTCATGGCACAGCGCGGTCTGGAGCACGGCCCCACCCCCGGACTGGGCTGGATCGCGGGAGAGATCACGCCGATGGACCCGCCGGAAAACCTGCGCCTGCCGCAGATGGGCTGGAACGAGCTGAACCTCACACGACGGCACCCGCTCACGGACCACCTCGGCCCCGCCCCCCACGGCTATTTCGTGCATTCCTACGCCCTCTCCGGAGGAGACAGGAACGAGCTGCTCGCCACCACGGAATACGGCGGAGCCGTCCCCGCCATCGTTGTGCGGGACAACTGCGCCGGAACACAGTTCCACGTGGAGAAAAGTCAGAAAGTCGGACTGCGGATTCTGGGCAACTTCCTCCGCTGGACCCCGCAGTGCCGGATACAGGCGGATATCGCCGCATGACAGCCCGCCCGCAGACGGATGACAGCCTGATCGCAGAGCGCGTCGATACGCTCAGCGAAGACGATATGAGCGCCCTGTGCGAGGCCACCGATGCCGGTATCCTCGCCGGAGGCGGCTTCGGCTGGCTGACACCCCAGGGCAGCACACGTCTCAAACAGTATTTCTACGGCGTGCTGCTGGTACCCGAGCGCATGCTGTTCGTCGCCCGCCTCAACGGCGTGATCGTCGGCTCGGTCCAGCTCGTCAGACCCGTCCGCAATAACGAGGCACAGGCCATGACGGCCTCCGTCATGCACTTCAATATCGCGCCCTACGCCCGCAGCATGGGACTTGGCGAGAAGCTTCTTGAGGAGCTGATCGGCTGCGCCCGCGCCATGGGCCTTCAGGTGCTCAATCTCGATGTCCGCGAAACACAGACAGGGGCCATAAGACAGTTCAGAAAGGCCGGATTCCGGCAATGGGGAACCCACCCGTTCTATTCCCGCATCCGCGGCCGGACCGTGCCCGGCCTTTATTTCCACCTCCTCCTGCAGGACCCGGAGGACCGCGTCCTGCCGGGCTCCGCCTGCTTCGATTCCACCGAGGATAAATCCGCCCCCATGACCTCCGGCAGCCTGACACTCTACCCCGCGATCGATCTCAAGGACGGAGCCTGTGTCCGCCTCCGCCGGGGCGAGATGAACGACGCAACCGTCTATTCCTCCGATCCCGGCGCACAGGCCCGCGCCTGGTGCGAGGCCGGATTTTCATGGATTCACGTCGTAGACCTCAACGGCGCCTTCGCCGGACGCTCCGCCAACAGCGAAGCCGTGCGCGAGATCGTGAAACACGCAACCGTACCGGTCCAGCTCGGCGGCGGATTGCGGGATATGGACGCCATCAGCTCCTGGCTGGAAGCGGGCGTAAGCCGGGTGATCCTCGGCTCGGTCGCCGTCAAGGACCCGGGCCTGGTCCGGGAAGCCTGCCGGGCTTTCCCCGGTCGTATCGTCGCCGGAATCGACGCCCGCAACGGCTATGTCGCCACCGAAGGCTGGGCCGAGGTTTCCGACATGCAGGCCACGGATCTCGGCCTGCGGATGCAGGATGCCGGTGTCTCCGCCATCATCTTCACGGAAATCACCCGCGACGGCATGCTCGAAGGCCTCGATCTGGAACAGACAGTCCAGCTTGCCCGCACCGTCTCGATCCCCGTCATCGCCTCCGGAGGCGTCGGCTCCCCGGAGCACCTGCAGGCCCTGCGCGACGCCTCCCGGACCGCACCGGGAATCGAAGGCGTGATCGTCGGACGCGCCCTCTATGACGGCCGCGTCTCACCCGCAGACGCACTCAGGATCCTGAGCTGATGCTCAAGCTGCGGATCATCCCCTGTCTGGACGTAAAGAATGGACGGGTCGTCAAGGGCGTCAATTTCGTCTCCCTGCGCGACGCCGGAGATCCGGTGGAACAGGCCGCCGTCTATGACGCCGCCGGTGCGGATGAACTGACCTTTCTCGACATCACCGCCAGCAATGAGAACCGCGACACGATCTACGACGTCATCAGCCGCACGGCCGAGCGGATCTTCCTGCCGCTCACCGTCGGCGGCGGCGTCCGCACGACAGACGATATCCGCCGCCTGCTGCTGGCCGGAGCCGATAAATGCGCGATGAACTCCGCCGCCGTCAGCCGCCCGGAACTGGTCAGTGAAGCCGCAAATAAATTCGGCAGCCAGTGCGTGGTCGTCGCTGTGGATGCCAGATCCGACGGAAAAAGCGGATGGGAAGTCTTCACCCATGGCGGCCGCACCCCCACAGGCATCAGCGTCATCGACTGGTGCCGTAACGTGGCGGAACGCGGCGCCGGGGAGATCCTCCTCACGTCCATGGATCGCGACGGCACCGGAGAAGGCTTCGATCTCGACCTGCTCCGGGCCGCCGTCTCCGCCGTCCGCGTGCCCGTGATCGCCTCCGGAGGCGTCGGTACGACAGACCATTTCGTGGAAGGCGCGCGCGCTGGCGCCACGGGGCTCCTCGCCGCCAGCGTATTCCACTTCGGAAGCCTGTCGATTCCACAGGTCCGCACCGCACTCGCAGACGCGGGCCTGCCCGTCAGGCCGCCGGAAAACGTACCTGCCCTTCCATGATCCCCTCATTCCGGACATAAGACTGAATATGGCCAAAGCACCCTCCGCCGGACGCAAGACCGGTAAAACCGCCGCAGACAAAACCGGAACCACGGTCAAGAAAGCCCCTGCCGCGACGAAAACTCCTGCGAAAAAAGCCACCGCGCGCAAAGCCGCCACGCAGCCGGACGCCGCCGTGCTCGAACGCCTGTACGAGGTCGTGCTCAGCCGGCGCGGCACCGATCCGGGCGTCAGCCACTCCGCCCGCCTGCTGTCCCGCGGAACCCGCAAGGTCGCCCAGAAATTCGGAGAGGAAGCCGTCGAATGCCTGATCGAGGCCGTCGCCGGACGCACCCGGGAACTGATCGGGGAAAGCGCTGACGTGCTCTACCACCTGATCGTCATGTGGGTGGATGCAGGCGTCACGCCGGAAGACGTCTGGGCAGAACTCAAACGCCGCGAAGGCACCAGCGGCGTCGAGGAAAAAGCATCCCGTACGGTCCGGAACTGAAGGAGATCACCGATGGCAGTCAAAGGCACCGGCCCCTACGACGACGATAACGTGTTCGCAAGAATCCTGCGCGGAGAGATCCCGTGCCGGAAAATTTTCGAGGATGAATGGGCGCTCGCCTTCCACGATATCGGCCCCAAGGCACCGGTCCACGTGCTCGTGATCCCGAAAAACCCGTACGTCTCATTCATCGATTTCAGCGCCCGGGCCACGCCGGAGGAAATCACCGGCTTTACCCGCGCAGTCGGGAAAGTGGCGGAAGACCTCGGTCTGAACGAGCCCGGATTTCGGCTGATCTCCAATGCAGGCCCGGATTCCGGACAGGAAGTGCCGCATTTCCACGTGCACATCCTGGCAGGAAAACCCCTCTCGGTCGCACTCGCCTGATCAGCAGCCCCGGCGTATCACCACGGCACGCCCTGTCCCGGCAGGCTCAGCCGGTCAGGGACCAGTCGATCCAGGCCATTCCGCCACAGAACAGCAGAAGCAGAACGTGCATCACGATCAGCTCACGTATGCCGATCACGGGCACGTCTCTCTGCGTCATCTTATATGCGAAGAAATCAAGCGCCCGGGTTACCCAGGCTCCGGCCGTCTCCATCATGATGTCTGCTCCTGCCTTGCTGCCGGGCCATGTGGCAGATCGTGATACGCCCTGTTGAACCACATCAGCCCGCCTCTGCCCGTGCCGAGACGGATCGCCTCTATCTCGCCGAACATCACGGAATGCGAACCGACCTCGACAATCTGCCTGATACGGCAGTCAAAACTGGCCAGAGCCTCGGACAGCGCCGGAGCACCGGTCTCCAGTGCGGACCAGTGCCCGGTGGCAAACCGGTCCTTCATATCGGAAGGTGCCGCAAAACTGGCAGAAAGCACCTTCTGAGCCGCGGAAAGCACATTAACGCACATGGCCCCGCCCTCAGAAAAAGCCGGGCGAATCCGTGCAGACCGGTTCAGACAGACCAGAAGCGTGGGCGGTGAATCCGAAACGGAGCAGACGGCGGACGCCGTAAACCCCGCCGGGTCCTCCACCGTACCCGTGGTGACGATATTCACCGCCGCCCCCAGGCGCGACATCGCCTCACGGAATTCCTCTGTACCGACCGCCAAGATTTCCGCCTCTCTGCCTTAAAACGCACGAACAGATCACACGTCCCTACGCCAGGACATACCGGCCTGCAATATCCGTGGCCAGAATTATAGCCGAATTAGGTTTCGTGGACAAAGGGTATCCACTGGAGTGCTGACACGAGACTGACGAAGCCAGGATATGATTCCTTGGTTTT
>NZ_JAJJND010000087.1 GCF_029759835.1 Acetobacter sp. AN02 | reverse complement strand
TCCTCCTCAATAAAGAGAATCAGAAAGGACAGTGCGTGTCACATCACAGATGAGTCACAGGAGAACTCCGTTGGTATAACCGTTGGTATAAGGAACCTGTTGCAACCGCTCACCTCCGTCGGCAGCGCCAGCCCGGCAGGCACGGCACAGCGCACCGCGCTCACCAGCCGACAGTCCTTCAGGAGAAGGGAAGGGGAGGCCGTATCGGAAAAGCCCGTCTCAGCCAGAACATCGCCGAAAAACGGCAGCATCCCAATCAGAGCCTCCGCCGTCGTCCGGTGTTTTGCATGCTCGCAGGGCGGCGCGACAATCAGAAGACCGGCAGAAACATCCCCGGACGGAAGCAGCGGCGCATTCCACTCGTCAGGAGCCGCAAGCCGCCCCGAGACACGATACTCAGCCAGCCGCGGGCAGGCCGGACAGTCAGAAACCGGCTGGAGCGGATCAGAAGAAGAATGCAGCATAAGAAAGCAGAACCATCCGGTTGTGAACGGATGGAAGTCTGCACCAGGGATATTAAAAAATGATTATACCCCTGATAACAGCCTGATTATATAATCAGATTTCGTCAGGCTCGCTCATCTGATCAGCCGGATGCCGCACGGGTCCGGGCTGCGTGCGCGTGCGCGGATCCGTCTGGCGGCGGGTAAACTCCTCGGCAATATCAGACAGCTCGATAAACTGATCGGCCTGCCGCCGGAGCTCATCCCCGATCAGCGGCGGAGAGGACTTCATGGAAGAAATCACCGACACCCGCACACCGGCGCGCTGCACGGACTCAACAACACGCCGGAAATCGGAATCCCCCGTCACCAGAACGGCATGGTCGATCCGCGGCGTAGCCTCCAGCATATCGACCGCAATCTCGATATCCATATTTCCCTTGACGCGCCGCCGCCCGGAATTATCCGTAAACTCACGCGCCGCCTTCGTCACAAGGAAGTAACCGTTATAGGACAGCCAGTCCGTCAGAGGCTTGAGCGGGGAATACTCATCCGTATCCAGAATGGCCGCGTAATAACTGACGCGGAGAAGGTTGCAGCGGCTGCGGAAGAAATTCAGAAATTTCTTGTAATCAACGTCAAAACCAAGACCGCGCGCTGCAGAATAAAGACTGGACCCGTCAATAAATACACAGGTTCTTTCATCCTGTCTGAACATAATATCAATTCTCTTTCGTATAAAATAATGACCAGACTATGCAAATGTATTAAAAAATGTTTAATCACCCGTCATAATGCTGATTTCCGCGTGGAATATCATGTAATGCACAGAAGAACAAACATTTTCTCATAAACCGGTCCGGGCTTATAAAATATGAGACAGATTTTCATTGCGATCGGAGGCAATCTTCCGCACGAACCGTCCCCCGGTGAAATCCGCTCTCCGCTGCAGATCTGCCGCGATGCCGTCACGGCCCTGCGCGCCCTTCCGGACCTCGAAATCAGCGCCGTCTCCCCCTGGTACGAAAGCGCACCCGTCCCGCCATCAGGCCAGCCCCCCTACGTCAACGGAGTGGTGCAGGCCCGGAGCAGCCTCGCCCCTGAAACACTCCTGGCACGCCTGCAGGACATCGAGAACCGGTCCGGCCGCACGCGCAGCACGGCTAACGCCGCCCGTACACTCGATCTCGATATCATCGATATGGGCGGCATCGTCAGAACATATCCGGACCCGATCCTGCCGCATCCGCGCGCCTGCCAGCGCGCCTTCGTCCTGCGCCCCCTGCACGATATCGCCCCGGACTGGCGCGATCCCGTCTCCGGCAGACACATCACCGATCTGCTTCGCGACGTGGCAGACCAGCAGATCAGCCCGCTGGATAAAAGCGCCATCTCATAAAACCAGGAGATTCTATTCCCTTGCGCCGATAAAAATGTTAAGGGATTTTTTTTAGAAAAATTGCCGGAGACTGCCCAATGGCGCGCGTGACAGTTGAAGATTGCGTCGAGAAGGTTCCGAACCGCTTCGAGCTGGTGCTGCTGGCGGCTCAGAGAGCCCGCAATCTGTCCCGCGGAGAGGAACTGACGATCGACCGCGACAACGACAAGAACCCCGTCGTCGCCCTGCGTGAGATCGCAGAGGAAACCGTAAAGACCGGCGTCCTCAAGGACGACCTCGTCCGCTCGCTCGCCCGCGCGCCGGAGCCGGAGCCCGCGGATGAGGAAGTGCTGGACCTGATCCCCACGGAACAGAACATCTTCGGTCTGCAGGAAACCTCCGTGGAAGAAGACGTGACAGACCTCTCCCCCGAAGAGCTGAAAGCCGCCATGGACGCGGAGCTCAGCGGACGCCGCCGCTGACCAGAAGCAGATTTCTGCCATGCGGGAACCCGTCGGAGACATGACAGCCGGAGAGCATCGACTCCCGGATGCCACGGCTCCCGCATCTCCGAAACTCTCGCCGGATGCCCTCATTCGGCGGGTGCTGTCCTACAATCCGTCCAGCGATACGGACCTCCTGCGCCGCGCGTTCGAGGCCGCGCAGAAAGCCCATGAAGGTCAGGCCCGCGAAAACGGAGACCCGTACATAACCCACCCGCTTGCCGTCGCCATGATCCTGGCCGGCTTCCGGGTGGACGATGCCTCCATCGTCACAGGCCTCCTGCACGATACGGTCGAGGACACAGGCCTCACACAGGCCGCACTCAGAACACAGTTCGGCCCCGTCGTGGCAGACCTCGTGGACGGCGTCACCAAACTGACCCGCCTCGAAATCCAGTCAGACAGAACGAAACAGGCCGAGAACTTTCGCAAGCTCGTCCTCGCGATGTCAAAAGACATCCGCGTGCTCATCGTCAAGCTCGCAGACCGCCTCCACAATATGCGCACCCTGCATTTCGTGGAACGACGCGACAAACGGCTGCGGATCGCCCGCGAGACGATGGATATCTACGCGCCCCTCGCCGAACGCATCGGCATGGACCGCGTCAAGACAGAACTCCAGAACCTGTCCTTCGCCCAGATCGACCCCGAAGCCGATGCCTCCATCCGCGCTCGCCTGAACTATCTCCGGGGGCAGGGCGCAGACGTGATCGAGGAAGTCCGCGCAGACCTCACACGCCTGTGCCGGGAAGCCGGAATCCCGAAGGTCGAGGTCACCGGACGCGAGAAATCTCCCTATTCCATATGGGAGAAAATGCAGCGCCGGAACGTCGCGTTCGAGCAGCTCTCGGACATCATGGCCTTCCGCATCATCGTGGACACCCGGGAGGACTGCTACATCGCACTGGGGTCCGTCCACAGCGCCTTCCCCGTCATCGCCGGGCGCTTTAAGGATTACATCTCCACTCCCAAGGCCAACGGCTATCAGAGCCTGCACACCGGCGTCACCCTCCGGCACCCGCGCAACCAGAAAATCGAAGTCCAGATCCGCACGCAGGACATGCACGACGTCGCGGAAAACGGCGTCGCCGCACACTGGGCCTACAAACACGAACCCGGCGCACAGACCGAAGAAGCCGCCGCCCCGCGTCGCCCCCGCTGGGTCCAGGACCTGCTGGAAATCCTGGAAGATTCCTCAGCTCCCGACGAATTTCTAGAAAATACCAAGCTGGAACTCTACCAGGACCAGGTCTTCTGCTTCACCCCGCGCGGACAGCTCATCTCCCTGCCTCGCGGCGCAACCTCCGTCGATTTCGCCTACGCCGTCCACAGCCAGATCGGCGATTCCTGCGTCGGAGCCCGCATCAACGGCCGCCTGATGCCCCTGCGCTACGAGCTGCAGAACGGGGACCAGGTCGAGATCATGACAACCCGCGGCGGGACACCATCCCCGTCCTGGGAACGCTTCGTCGTCACAGGCAAGGCCCGCGCCCGCATCCGGCGCTTCGTCGCCGCACAGCAGCGCGAGACAGCCGTCGATTCCGGACGCGCCGCCCTGGCCCGTGCCTTCCGTCAGGAAGGTGTGGACGGCTCGGAAAAAGTCCTGGAAACCATCCTCAAGGACCTGCGGCAGGGCTCCGTGGAAGACCTGTTCGCCGCCGTCGGCAGCAACAGCATCCCCGCAAAGGACGTCGTCCACGCCGCCTACCCGGAGCTCAGGCAGGCCCCCCGCGCGCCACGCTTCGTCCCCGGACTGGCAGGACGCCCGCCCCCCGCACAGAAATCCTCGTCTGGAGACAGAAAACCAGCCCTCATCGGCCTCGGGCCGGGCGTGGCAACCCATTTCGCAGGCTGCTGCCACCCGCTGCCCGGAGAGCGTATTGTCGGCGTCGTCTCAACCGGACGCGGGGTTACCATCCACGCCGCCGGATGCCAGTCGCTCCAGGCCTTCTCCGCAACACCCGAACGCTTCCTGGATGTAGACTGGGATTACGACGCCCAGGGCCGGGAAGTCTCCGGAGAACCCCATGTCGGACGGGTCAGACTGGTCGCAAATAACGACCCGTCCATGCTCGCCACCATCACAAACGCCGTCTCCCGGCAGAACGGCGCCATAACCGAACTGAAAATCGTAAACCGGCAGATGGATTTCATGGAAATCCTCGTCGATGCCGAAGTCAAGGATCTCCGCCACCTCTCCATGATCGTCGCAGGACTCCGAGCAGCCTCAGGAATCTCCCACGTCGAACGCGTGAAAGGCTGAAACATGCTGATCGGGACCGGGATGGATCTGTGCGATATCCGCAGGATCGAAAAAGCCATCGGACGCCACGGCGAACGCTTTCTCACCCGCGTCTTCACCGAAGCCGAACGGCAGCACGCGGAACGACGCTCCGGAGCCGCCAGAACCGGAACCTACGCCAAACGCTGGGCCGCCAAGGAAGCCTGCGCCAAAGCCCTCGGAACCGGCTTCTCACAGGGTGTGTTCCACAGCTCGATGGGCGTAAAAAACCTTCCCTCGGGCCAGCCGACCCTCATCCTCACCGGCGGAGCCGCCAGACGCCTGCAGGCCCTGACCCCGGCAGGAATGACCTTACGCATCCATCTCAGCCTGACAGACGACATGCCCTACGCCCTGGCACAGGTCATGATCGAAGCCCTGCCGGACAGCTGAAAAGACAGACAAACCGGCGCTTTTCCTTGACACGACACGGCACAGGCGGCTTCATCCGGCCCCTGTCCCCCTTAATTCCCATACGTATCTCAAAGGTCACGATTTCAGACATGACAACATCCCCGGACTCCGAAATCCAGACAGATCTCGGGAAAAACACAGCAGGTAAATCCATGAAGGCGGAATGGTTTGAAACCATCCGGACCATGGCCGCCCTGCTGATCGTGCTGACCCTGTTCCGGACCTTTCTGTTCGCCCCCTTCAGCATCCCGTCAGGCTCCATGATCCCGACGCTTCAGGTCGGGGATTTCATCTGGGTCTCGAAATACAGCTACGGCTATTCCCGCTTCTCCCTCCCGTTCTCGCCGGACCTGTTCAGGGGGCGCATCCCCGACGTGCTGCCGCACCGCGGAGACGTGGCCGTCTTCCGCTTTACGAAAAACACCTCCATAGACTACGTCAAACGCATCGTCGGACTGCCCGGAGACCGCATCCAGGTCCGGGACGGACATCTCTTCCTCAACGGCAGTGAAGTCCCCTGCAGACCCGAAGGCAATTACGTTGCGATCGACGAACGCCAGACCCGTATGGAAGGCGATCTGTGCCAGGAAGCTCTGCCCGGCACACCGGGCACGGTCCGCCATGATGTGCTCAAGCTCACGGACCAGGGCATGCAGAACAATACGCCCGAATACGTCGTCCCCCCCGGACATTTCTTCGCCATGGGCGATAACCGCGACGACAGCGCGGACAGCCGCTTCATGGGAGACGACCCGGAAGATCTCGGCTTCGTCCCGATCGAAAATCTCGTCGGACACGCGCAGATCGTCTTCTTCTCCTTCGATATGAAACACCCGGTCTGGCAGTTCTGGTACCTGCCGACAGAAATCCGCTGGAACCGCTTCTTCCACGTCATCCGATGAGCACGGGTCTTACCGCCTTCTCCGGACAGATCGGATATACATTCACCGATCCGGCCCTGCTGAATGAGGCGCTGACACACCGCTCAGCCCTCAGCCCCAAACGCGGCGGCAAAGCCCCCAAAGGCGCAGGCTCGAACGAACGCCTCGAATTCATCGGAGACCGTGTGCTCGGTCTCCTGATCGCGGAATGGCTGTTCGAACGCTATCCCGGAGAACAGGAAGGCGCGCTGGGCTCACGCCTCGCACATCTCGTCTCCCGCAACGTCCTCGCACCGATCGCACAGACACTCGGCATACCGGACGCCCTCTTCGTCGCCGGACACGAGGAAAAAGTCGGCATCCGGGAAACTGCAAACGTGCTCGCGGACGCAACCGAAGCCGTGCTCGGCGCCATCTATCTCGACGGCGGTCTCGATGCAGCCAGAACCTTCGTCAGAACCTTCTGGAAAAACGAGATCGGGCAACAGATCGCACCGCCCAAAGACCCGAAAACAGCACTGCAGGAATGGGTGCTCGCCCGCGGCCTCGCCCTGCCGGACTACGAGATGATCAGCGCGGAAGGCCCGTCCCACGCCCCGGAATTCGTCATCGCCGTCCACGCAGCAGGACACACGGCACAGGGCAGGGCAGGGAACAAACGCCTCGCAGAAAGCACCGCGGCACGAACCCTCCTCGAAAAACTCGAAACCCCGCCCGCACAGGGAAAACGAAAAGGAAAGCAGCCATGACAGACACCACGCGCTGCGGATTTGCCGCCTTGGTCGGAGCCCCCAATGCAGGCAAATCCACCCTGCTGAACTGCATGGCCGGAGCAAAACTCTCCATCGTCAGCCCCAAGGCACAGACAACACGCTTCCGCGTGCTCGGCATCCTGATGCGGGAAAAAACACAGATCCTGCTCGTCGATACCCCGGGCATCTTCCGTCCGAAACGTAAACTCGACCGCGCCATGGTCGCAGCCGCCTGGACCGGAGCGGAAGACGCAGATGTCACGCTCTTCCTCGTGGACGCCCGCGCAGGCCTCACGGATGACGTCCGCAGCATCGTGGAAACACTCAAAGGCGGCAAAAGACGCATCTGGCTCGTCCTGAACAAAACAGACCTCGTGGAACCGCAGAAACTCCTGCCCCTGACGGCAGAGCTCTCGGAACTGCTCCCCGTCGAACACGTCTATATGGTCAGCGCCAGAAAAGGCAGCGGCGTGGAAGACCTCCTGACAGCCCTCGCGAACTCCCTGCCCGAAAGCCCCTGGCTCTACCCGGAAGACGACCTCACGGACCTCCCGGACCGCCTCCTCGCCGCAGAACTCGTGCGCGAACAGATCTTCCTCCAGACCCACGAGGAAATCCCCTACAGCGCCACCGTGGAAACCGAAAGCTTCCAGGAACGCCCCGACGGATCAGTCCGTATAGAGGCAACCGTCTATGTCAGCCGCGCCGGACACAAATCCATCCTCATCGGAGAAAAAGGCCGCCGTATCCGGGAAATCGGCATGAAAGCCAGGAAACAGCTCGAAAGCCTCCTCGAACGCCCCTGCCACCTCTTTCTCAACGTCAAGGAACGCGCCGGATGGGACGAGGAACGCGCCAGACTCCGCGCCATCGGCCTCGACGACGCAGACTGACCCGAAGCCACACGAACACCGGAACAGAAAACACCCGCCGCAGGCCGCTCATGACAGGAAAAAAGATCCCGTCCGGAAACTCTCCAGAACCGGACAGGATCTTTCACAGATGCTCAGAAGGTCGCGCTCAGACTGAGGTTAAAAGACCGCCCCATCCCCGGCAGAGCGCCCGCAATCCCGCTCTTTCCGCGGAAATACCAGTCCCCCAGAGACAGCCCGCCCAGCGGAAGATAGTATTTCTGATCAAGAAGATTCTCGATTTCTGCCTTCAGCGTCAGTACCCGCCAGCGCCAGCTTCCCCCAAGACCAGCAAGCGCATAACCCGGCGTCCGCGGCTCATTACGCAGCCAGTCCACAGACGTCTTGGCCTTCACCAGCGTCACGTCAACATGCCCGCTCCAGGCCCCGAACGTCTCCCGCAGGCTCACCACGCCGTTCAGAGGCATCTGGTGATAAAGCCCCGAATGCGTCACCAGATCCTGACCACGAACCCAGTTCAAATGCCCCGTCAGAACCCCGCGGCCATACCGCTGCGTATCCCACAGAACCTTCATGCCGCTGGCATTGAGTCCGTAGCTCTGCGCATCATGATTGGCAAACTGCAGCTTAGACATCCCGCCGGACAGCACCCCGACCCGAACCACATTTATGTAATTATGCGTCCGCGTATAAAACGGCTGAATCTTCATGTCCCACGACACGCCCGCAGGATCATGCCAGTCAAAAGTGAAACTGAAAGTATGCGCAACCTCGGGTGAAAGATGCAGATTGCCGGTATAGCCGTTCCCGTCGCCGAACCAGCCGATCATGCTCGTGGCCATGCTGCCCTGCGCCCAGGCATACCGCTCATAAAGATTGGGAGACCGCGTCTTGCGCGCATAACCGCCCTCAATCGAAAACCCGTCCGCAGGCTTCCATTTCATCGTGGCTGTCACGTCAAAATTCACATCCGTCCGGCCCCGCTTTGACGCATTGAACGTCCGCGCAGCCATCGCATCAGCCATATTCATCATCCCGGTCCATGAATACGGCGCAACATCCCCCGTATTCATCATGACCAGATCATTACGAAACCCAAGCTGCGTGCTGAACACCCGCGACCAGTGCGCATCCCATTCCGCAAAATGCCCGAGCCGGTCCCGGTGCCCGTCATTCACATTATGAAAGGTGTCAGGCCCCATCATCATGCTGCCCGAAAGCGGAGGCCACCAGTCATTCAGACCATTATGCTCAAACTCGCTGCCAAGCCGCAGCGTATGATGATGCCCCAGAGGAATCGTCGCCAGAACGGAATACTGGGCCGTACGTGAATCCGTATTCATCGGCATCCCCGTCGTCTCAGAATGCCCGCCCTTGTCATTCATCATGTTCATCACATGCGTGACACGCTGCCACCCGCCACGGACAAGCAAAGTCCCCCAGTCAAACCGGCCGGTATACTTCCCGTTTACAAACGTCGAACGGTTGTTCGTCATGTCCATATACTGGTTCGCAAAGCCCTCATAAGGGATATCCTGCTGCCCGAACGTTAGGGCAAGCTGATGATCCCCCTTACGGAAACCAGCCGTCACGGCATGGTTGTATGACAGATATGACGTGGAACGGACCTGCCGCCCGTCCCCCCCGGTACGATAATTGCTCGCATGGCTGTAAGACCCGGTCCAGCGCAGACTGAACATGTCATCCGCAACCGTCGCAGACCCGGACGCCCCCGATCCTCCGTCATTGCTCCGGTAATCCGCAGACGCACGCCCCGTAAACAGAATACGCCCCGCACTGGCAAACAGAGGATCACGCCGCTCCACCTGAACAGTCCCGCCGGTACTGTCCCCGCCAATACTCACAGGCGTGATGCCCGCTGTCGCCGTCGCGGTCTCAACACTGTCCGGATCAACATAGGACATCGCAGGATTCATATGGTTGGGGCACGCAGACTCAATCCTCAGACCGTCAATCAGCGTCGCAACACGGTCATCCGCCATCCCGTTCAGAACCGGAAGGGAGGAAACACCCCCGCCACTATACGTGCTGTACCCAAGAGACCCGTTCAGCAGCGCAGCCGTATCCGGACCCGTCACATGCGCCCGGCGCACCCCCGTCACAGTAATATTCTCGTCAGGCCGGACAGAAGACGAAGGCACCGCCGCACCGGCAGGCGGGCCACCAAAAATCAGAACCGCACAGACGCACGCAACACACGGCGCACACCCGCAGCTCCGTAAAACGGACATACTCATAAGGGACATCCCTCAAACCGGAATCAGAACGAACCGGCAGGCAGGAACACCCTCACAAGGCCCGAACCGAAAAGGCGGCTCAGACCGGAATAAAGACGTGCAAAAACCCTGCCGGCAGACGGAAACAGGGCAGGGAAGGCGGCCCGCGGGCCGGAGGAACACCCGTCAGCCTCAGCCCGGGCGGCGCACGCGGATGAAGCGGAGAAAAAAGCGCCGGGCGCCGCAGACGCGAGACCAGAAGAGCGATCAGGCAGCCGCACAGAATAAAAATCTGCAGATGGATCAGAGGGCAGAGCGGGCAGGACGGCTCATCCCCTGACCCCGGCATATGATGGTGATGATGCCCGGACACCCCGGCCATATCCCCCGCCATATGATGATGCCCCGGCACCATCCCGGACGCCTCGCCCGAGGACATCCCCGCCTCATGAGCGGACGCAAAGACAGGAGAAATCGCAAGCCCGGTCAGCCGCCGGATCGTCGCCCCGGGAGACTCATCCGGCAGTGCGCAGCTCTGCAGAGCCAGAAGCCCGAGCAGCCCCGGCAGAACAAAAAGCACCGCAAGCCAGCACCGGAACGTCAGCCTTGCAATCTCTGTCTTTTTCCATAAGGCAGAGTGCATCAGATCAAAAAGCCATCATCATTATCAGCGAGTTATCCTGATAAAGAGTATTTTGTCAAAATTGATTGGAAATTAATATTTTGTCGGTGTAGGATAAAATAAACCGTATAACCAAATGAGATATGTTATGCTTTATTTTTGCGGACTTACATTAAAAAAAAGTAAAAAAATATTTTATATTTTTATTTTGTCTGTGTATAGAACCCGCTTTTTCAGGTGGAAAATATATTTTTGAATTTATAAAAAGAAATAAAGATTTTCTGAATCCTGTTAATTTAATTGAAGGATTTCTAAAAGAGAATTCCAAAAACAAGAGTGATTATTTTTGTATAATAGGGCAAAAATTAAATAAAAACCTTTATAATGTATATGTTTATTGGATAAATGAGCAAAAAATTATTTTATGGGGAGGTAATTCAGATTTTCCAAATGCCCTAGGTTCTGTTGACAAAAGATCTTCTCAGACTGGCTTGGACGTGATTCAACGCTGGTCTTTACGGAGACCTGTGGA
>NZ_JAJJND010000086.1 GCF_029759835.1 Acetobacter sp. AN02 | reverse complement strand
ACGGGATGAAGCTGCTCATCTCACCACCTTACAACATCACCACTTCACAGAGTACCCCAACCCGACAGGCTGCTAGGCAGGAATATTGTCGCCCTGCATCGTCGTGATCGGGGGCGTGCGGATCCGATCGTGAGGGTGGTGTTCCGGGTGGTTCTGCCCGGGCTTTATTCCGCGTAAGTCAGGAGGGAGTGTACGGGGACGTCGAGGCGATTGCGGCCGCCGAGGCCTGTCAGTTCCACCATGACGGAGGCGCCGACGACATCGGCTCCGGCCTTGCGCAGCAGATCGATGGAGGCGGCGAGCGTGCCTCCGGTGGCGAGCAGGTCGTCCGTCACCACGACGCGCTGTCCGGGTTTTACCGCATCGGACTGGATGTGCAGGCTGTCTGAGCCGTATTCCAGATCGTAGCTGTGGGAGATTGTCTCACCTGGCAGCTTGCCCGGTTTGCGGAGCATGATGATACCGCAACCCAGCCGTGTTGCCAGCGGGGCGGCGGTGAGGAAGCCGCGTGATTCGATAGCGGCCAGCTGATCGGGCTGCCAGGGGGCGACGGCGTGTGCCATTCTGGCGGTGGCCATCTGCCAGGCGTCCGCGTTCCGCATCAGGGTCGAGATATCGTAAAACAGGATGCCGGGCTTGGGGAAATCAGGAATTTCCCGGATAAACTTCTTCAGATCGATCCCGGACATATCTCTGCTCTCCCGCTGTCGTTTTCAGGCCCTTTTTTCCGGGCAGGAGGTCTTGTGCAGAATATTATCCGCCGGGTCCAGAACTTCCCGCCCCTGCGATCCGTTCACGCGGGGATACACTCACTTGACGATCCGCTGTCCCGCGGACAAGCCTTGTATCCCGGCTGTCCTGCGGAGGGCCGATGCAACTGAAAGATGGTCGTGATGGCTGAAGGTACGTTACTCATCGGTACGAAGCGCTATTCCTCCTGGTCGCTGCGCGGCTGGCTGAGCGTGCGGCTGGCCGGTCTGACCGTTAATGAGGAGGTTGTGCCTCTGGGTCAGGATGAGACGGCGGGCCTTATTGAGTCCTTCTCGCCCGCGGCCAGGGTTCCGGCCCTGCGGCATCAGGAGACCCTGATCTGGGACAGCCTTGCGATTGCCGAGTACTGTGCCGAGCTTTCGGTGGATCTGTGGCCTGAGGACCGCAAGGCCCGCGCGGTGGCGCGCAGCGTATGTGCGGAGATGCATTCGGGCTTCCAGGCCCTGCGCCGGGATCTGCCCATGAATCTGGGGCGCATCGCACGGCCGCGTGCCACGCCCCCGTCTGAGGAACTGCTGGGGGATATTGCGCGGGTCGAGGCGCTCTGGACGCAGACGCGTGCCCGCTTCGGCAGCGAGGGTCCTTTCCTGTTCGGGGCGGCCTTTGGCAATACCGATGCCTTTTATGCACCGGTTGTCAGCCGTTTTCTGAGTTATGGCATCGAGACCGGGCCTGTCGCGCGGGACTATATGCAGGCGGTGCGGGAGCACACGCTTGTCGAAGCCTGGTATGAGGCGGCGGCAGCGGAGCCGGAGAGCTGGCGTCTGGACCGATATGAGTCCGTGGACTGACGTGATTTCCGGACCTGTCGTCACGATCCTGCCTCCGCGGGAGCGTTTTGCTCCGGGAGAGGCGGGGGCCATCTCGCTGCTGGTTCAGCGTCTGGCTGCTGCGGACGAGATCGTTATCGGACGGCAGCCGCAGGGGACGCCATTTCAGTCCTGCCGGTTTGAGGCGGCAGTGCTGCCGGTTCTTCCGGCTGATGTCTGGCGCGGTGTCCTGTCTTCTCCGTCCCTGTGCGTCCGCTTTGCCGATGCGCGCTATGCCGGGGGTGTGGCGGCGCTGCTGCGCCGGTTCCGTCCGCGTCTGGCCGAGATTCACAACAGGCCTGAGCTGGCGCTGATCCTGCGTCGTCTGTTTCCTGATCTTCCGATCCGGCTGGTGCTGCATAATGACCCGCAGGCCCTGCGCTTTGCGCGCACGCCGCGGGCGCGGGCCGACCTTCTGCGGCATGTGAGTATTGCTGCCGTATCCGGCTGGGTGCGGGAGCGGTTTCTGTCCGGTCTGCCGCTGCGATATGCGGCGGATGTGTGTGTCCTGCCTAACTGTATTGATATTGCGGCGCTTCCGGATGTGATGCCGCAAGGGGCGCGGGACAGGGTCATTCTGTTTGCCGGGCGCATGGTTGCGGATAAGGGGGCCGATCTTTTCGTCCGAGCCTGTGCCCGTGTTCTGCCGCAGCATCCCGGGTGGCGGGCCGTGATGATCGGTGCGGATCGTTTTGGCATGAACTCGCCTGACACGCCTTTTCTGCAGGCATTGCGGCCTGAGGCGGCGGCGGCCGGGATCACTCTTGAAGGCTACAGGCCGCATGACGAGGTGCTGCAGGCCATGGCGCGCAGTGCGATTTTTGTGGCACCCGGGCGCTGGTCCGAGCCGTTCGGGCTTGTGGTTCTGGAGGCCATGGCCTGCGGGGCGGCAGTCGTGGCCTCTTCCCGGGGCGGTATTCCCGAGGTGACGGGGGATGCGGCGCTGCTGACGGAGCCGGACGGGCTTGTCGAGGCGCTGGACCGGCTGATCCGCGATCCGGCCCTGCGGGCGGGTCTTGCCGCGCGCGGGCAGGAGCGGGCATCACTTTTTGACGTGCGCCAGGCGAGGCTGCGCCGTGCGGCCGCGCCTCCGGAGAGGCAGGGCGCCGCCTTCAGCGGTTTTCCCTGCTCTGCCCCTTCGGATCATGCGGCATAAGCTTCTTTAAATCGGCGCGCGGTTTGCCTATCTTCCGTTTTATGACCGATTCAGCATCCTTCTGTATTTCCGAACGCGCTGCCCGAAGGATCGGGGAGATCATTGCCTCTAAGGGAGATCCCGCGCCTGCGCTGCGCGTGGCGGTATCTGCCGGGGGCTGTAACGGATTTCAGTATGAATTCCGTCTCGATTCCGACATTGCGGATGATGATCATCTGTTTGAGGCCGGGGGCGTGCGGGTCGTGGTGGATCCGGCCAGCCTGGATCTTCTGGGTGGCGGCGAGCTGGATTATACTGACAAGCTGATGGGCGCGCATTTCGTGGTGAACAATCCCAACGCGGCCTCGGCCTGCGGGTGCGGCACCAGCTTTTCCCTGGCCGGCTGACGGGCGTGAAATTCGCGACCTGGAACGTCAATTCCGTCCGGCAGCGTCAGGGCCATGTTCTGGACTGGCTTGCGCGCGAGCAGCCTGATCTGCTGATGCTGCAGGAAATCAAGTGCGAGACGGGGCTGTTCCCCGCTCAGGCTTTCCGGGATGCCGGATATGAGGCCGTTGTTGTCGGGCAGAAGAGCTATAACGGGGTGGCGACGCTTGCGCGCATTCCCGCTGAGGTCCGGCATCGCGCCCTACCCGGTCTGAACGATCCGGAGCCGCCGGCGCGGTATGTCGAGGTGGAGGCGGCGGGGATTGTTTTCGGCAATCTCTATCTTCCGAACGGTAATTCCGGCGGAACGGCGGGATATGAGGCCAAGCTGGAGTTTTTCTCGGCACTGACGGCGCGGGCGCGGGAGATGCTGGCGGCCGGGCAGGATTTCGTTCTTGCGGGCGATTACAATGTATGTCCGACCACTGATGATCTCGATCCCGGGACGCTGTCCGATGAGGATGCGCTGGTGCGGCCCGAGAGCCGGGCGGCCTGGCGACGTCTGCTGTGGTGCGGTCTGACTGATGCGGTCAGGGCACTGCATCCGGATGAGCGTATCCGGACGTTCTGGGATTATCAGGCCGGGGCCTGGCGGCGGGATATCGGGCTGAGGATTGATCACGCGCTGCTGTCTCCCCGCCTGGCCGAGCGGCTGGTGAGCGCGATGCCGGATCGTGAGGAGCGCGGGAAGGAGCAGCCTTCCGATCATGTTCCTCTGGTCGTGGTTCTGGACTGAGCGTTCCTGCGGTATCTGTTCCGGACCCGGGGATCGCTCAGTCTTCGTCGTCAGTCCTCAGGCGGGCCTGTCCTTTCTGTTGTGACGGCCCCCCAGGGAGATTACTTGCTGTCGTTGGCCGGTTCGGCTGAGGGGGACAGCACGGCTGAGATCGTGCTGCGGATGGTTTTGACCCGCACGTTCGGGGCGATCTCTATCTCGACTTCCTCCGCGCCGTCCTGGGCTCTGACGACGAGTCCGACAATACCGCCTGCCGTGAGCACCTTGTCTCCGCGGCGGAGTTTTCCGAGGTTGTCCTTAAGCTGTTTCTGCTTGCGCTGCTGCGGGAGGATCAGCAGGAAGTAGAACACTGCGAAGATGGCGAGATAGGGCAGGAAAGCGAGCAGTCCGCTGCCCATTCCGCCCGCACCGGATGCGGACTGTGCGTGGGCCTGTGAGATCAGGAAATCGGGCATCGTGGAGGACTCTTTCCGGGTGAGGGTTGCCGAACGGGGTTGCGGGACCATAAGTTCCGGACGGGCGGCGTCAAGTCATTATCTCAGGAAGCCGCCTTTGCATCATACTGCCCCTCCCGGAGATTTCTGGTCGTGACTCCTGACCTCGTGCCGCTTCTCGAACGTATTGCCTCTGCGCTTGAGCGCCTGTCCCCGCCCCGGCCTTCCCTTGAGGGTGTGGAGGCTGCGGATGCGTTTGTCTGGCAGCCGGAGGCTGGCAGGCTCCGGCCGGTGCCCGAGGTTGCGGGAGTTCCTCTGTCGCTGCTGCGCGGCGTTGACGGGCAGCGGGATCAGCTTCTGGAGAACACGCTGCATTTCGCGCGGGGGCTGCCCGCGAATAATGCGATGCTCTGGGGCTCGCGGGGGATGGGGAAATCCTCCCTCGTCAAGGCGTGTCATGCGGAGGCGAACCGTGTGACGGGCGGTGATGCGTCCGGGCGGGGCCGGATCGTGCTTCTGGAGATCCAGCGGGAGGATCTGAGCACGCTGCCCGAGCTGCTGGCGCTGCTGCGCGTGTCCTCGCGCCGGTTTATCGTTTTCTGCGATGATCTTTCCTTCGAGAAGGAGGACAGGGATTACAAGGCCCTTAAATCCGTGCTCGACGGGGGGATTTCCGGGCGTCCGGAGAATGTTCTGTTCTATGCCACCTCGAACCGCCGTCATCTGATGCCGCGTGAGATGATCGAGAACGAGCGTGCGACGGCCATCAATCCGTCGGAGGCGACGGAGGAGAAGGTGTCCCTGTCCGACCGCTTCGGTCTCTGGCTCGGCTTTCATGCCTGTGCCCAGGATGTGTTTCTGGAGATGGTGCGGGGCTATGCCGCGGTCCGGAATCTGGAGATCAGTGATGAGGAGCTGTGCGCGCGGGCGAATGCCTGGTCCGTCACGCGCGGGAGCCGTTCGGGCCGTGTGGCCTGGCAGTTCATCGAGGATCTGACAGCTGAGTTGGGAGAGGCATCATGATGCCATTTTCCCGTGCTCTGACCCGCTCCGGACAGGTCTGTCCTGCTTCTCTTTCCCGCAACGACCGCACAGGGATCAACGTGCCCATGAGTCTCGTCCGTTTTTTCAGATCTGAGTCCCGCCGTGCGGGAGCGGTTTCTTCAGCACTTCCTGCGCTCTGCCTGGCGGTTGCCATTCCTGCTGCCCTGGTTCCGGCCGCTCTGATTCCGGCGGGGCCTGCGCGGGCTGAGACGAATAACGAGCTGACGACGCAGCTTCTCGACCGGGTGAGCAGTCTGGAGGAGCAGGTCCGCCAGATGCGCGGTGAGCTTGATGAGCTGAACAACCGCCAGAAAGAGCAGAATGACGCCCTGAGCAAGAAGATCGACGATCAGGCCTTTGCCTCGCAGAACGGCGGCGGGTCGGCCGGGGCGGGTGCGGCAGCCGGGGCCGGCGCGGCGGCAGGAGCGGCGCAGACTCCGAAGATGACGGCAGCCGATCATCTCAAAGCGGGGAATGAGGATCTGCTCAAACGTGACTATTCCTCTGCGCAGGAGAATGCGGAGGCGGCACTCGGCACGGCGAAGAGCAGCTCCGGCAAGGTGGATGCCACGTTCCTCAAGGCGCAGTCCCTTGCCGGGCAGAAGCAGTACAAGCAGTCTGCCCTGACCTATTTCGACGCATATCGTCTGGCGCCGAAGGGCGGGCGGGCACCGGATGCGCTTCTGGGCGTGAGTGCCACGCTGCTTGAGCTGGGGGACAAGAAGGCGGCCTGTCAGGCTCTGGACAAGCTGAAGACCGAATTCCCGTCTCCGGCTTCGCGTGTTTCCTCCGCTGCCGCGAAATTCCGCAGCCGTGGCGGCTGCTGAGTCGTTTTCTGCTGATATATCCTCTGCCACGGGGAGATTCCGGTCCCTGATAAACCGGATCGGTCTGTGGAACGGGGATGATCCTGCGTGTCCCCCCGTGGCTCTGGCCGTTTCGGGCGGGGGGGACAGCATGGCTCTGGCCTGGCTGGCCTCGCGCTGGCGGCGCAATCTGCTGGCGCTGATCGTGGATCACGGGCTCCGGCCCGAATCCGCCGAGGAGGCGCGTCTGACGGCGCGGCGTCTTGGTGAGCTCAATATTCCCTCTCGCATCCTGACGCTTTCGGGGCTTCTGCCCGGTCCGGGAATTGCCGCGCGGGCTCGCCGGGCGCGTTACGAGGCGCTGTTCCGTGCATGCCGGGAGGCCGGGGCCACCAGCCTGCTGCTGGGTCATCAGGCGGATGACCAGGCCGAAACCGTCGTGATCAGGCAGGAGACGCATAGCGGTCCTGACGGGCTTGCCGCGATGGCGGTGGTGTCCTGGGGGGCGGATGTACGGCTGGTACGGCCGCTTCTGGGGGAGTCCCGTGCGGGGCTGCGCGATCTGCTGCGGGCAGCGGGTGTTTCATGGGAAGATGACCCCTCCAACGAGAACCGGGCGGCGGCGCGTGTCCGCATCCGCCAGGACATCTGCGGGACGGACCGGCGGGACGGGCTTCTGCGGCTTGCCCGAGAGGCCGGTGCCGTGCGGCAGGATCATGCGGCAGGGCTGGCTGAGGAACTGGCCTGTATCGCGACATTTTATGCTGAGGGCTGGGTCCGGCTTGAGCGGCTTCCGTCTCCTCCGGCGATGGCGGCGCTGATCCGCACGCTCGGGGGGCATGTCTATCCGCCGCCTCGGGAGGCGGTGGACCGTCTGCTTGCCTCCGCCGGGCCAGCTTCTGCAGGGCGGGGAGCGACGCTGGCCGGGCTGTGTCTGCGGTGTTTTCCTGCCGGGCTGTTCCTGTTCCGGGAGGTTGCGGCGATGGCCGGTGCCTGTCCCGCTCGGAACGGTGCCCTGTGGGACGGCAGATTCGTGCTGCGGACGCAGACACCCTGCCCGCCCGGGCTGGAGATACGTGCGGCCGGGACGGGGCTTGCGCGCAGGGAAAGGTGCGGGCTGCCTGCCCTGCTCTGCGCCACGCTGCCGGCCTTGTGGTCGGGTGCGTGCAGGGTGGCCGTGCCGCATCTGGATCTGCGGACAGATGAAGCGCTGAGGGACGTACGGTTTGTGTTCCGCCCGGCGATTCCCGCGACCGGGACGGCTTTATGGGATCTTTCCGAACGTTAAATACCGTTCATAAAGTTTTGAATGACAGTCTTGCACCCCATGTGAGGCAGAAGGCAGGCATCTTTTGTGCTACAGGTCATACGGTGATTTAATCCGGGCAGCATATGACGCCCGGAGACCCGGCCGCCGGCTGGCAGGGAAGAGCGGAACAGGATGGAACAGCTGTCGTGATGAACAATTTCGGACGTAACCTGGCGCTCTGGGTCGGGATCATCGTGATGATCCTGCTCCTGTTCAATATTTTTCAACCCGGCACTTCGCAGCATGCGGTGCAGAAGCTGGCCTATTCTGATTTTATTGCCGATGTGGACACGGATCATGTCCGCTCGGTCGTCATTCAGGAGAACAGCATTTCCGGCGTACTGAAGGACGGGACGGCGTTTGACACCTATGCGCCGCGTGATCCTGAGCTGGTGTCCCGCCTGACGGAGAAGGGCATCCAGATCGAGGCGAAGCCGGTTGATACGGATGGCAATCCGTTCCTGCGGTATCTGCTGAACTGGGCGCCTGTCCTGCTGATCGTCGGCGCGTGGATTTTCATGATGCGCCAGATGCAGGGCGGCGGCGGCCGGGCCATGGGGTTCGGCAAGTCCCGCGCGAGGATGCTGACGGAGAAGCAGGGCCGTGTGACCTTTGCGGACGTGGCCGGTATTGACGAGGCAAAGAGCGAACTGGAAGAGATCGTGGAGTTTCTGCGGGATCCGCAGAAATTCACCCGTCTGGGGGGCAAGATCCCCAAGGGCGTTCTGCTGGTCGGGCCTCCGGGCACGGGTAAGACGCTGCTGGCCCGCGCGATCGCGGGTGAGGCCAATGTGCCGTTCTTCACGATTTCCGGTTCCGACTTCGTGGAGATGTTTGTCGGCGTGGGTGCCTCCCGTGTCCGTGACATGTTCGAGCAGGGCAAGAAGGCCGCGCCGTGCATCATCTTCATCGACGAGATCGATGCGGTGGGCCGTCATCGCGGAGCCGGCCTCGGCGGCGGCAATGACGAGCGTGAGCAGACCCTCAACCAGATGCTGGTCGAGATGGACGGATTCGAGAGCAATGAGGGCGTGATCCTGATTGCCGCGACCAACCGTCCGGACGTTCTGGACCCTGCGCTGCTGCGTCCCGGCCGTTTCGACCGTCAGGTCGTGGTGCCCAACCCGGATGTGACCGGGCGTGAGAAGATCCTGCGTGTCCACATGCGCAAGGTGCCTCTGGCGTCTGATGTCGATCCGAAAGTCATCGCGCGCGGCACGCCGGGATTCTCCGGTGCCGATCTGTCCAACCTCGTGAACGAGGCCGCTCTTCTGGCGGCGCGGCAGGGCAAGCGTACTGTTGCCATGCGTGAGTTCGAGGAGGCCAAGGACAAGGTTCTGATGGGGGCCGAGCGTCGTTCCCTGGTCATGAGTGCGGATGAGAAGCGCAACACGGCGTTTCATGAGGCGGGCCATGCTCTGGTCTCGATCCTGACGCCGGGCAATGATCCCGTGCACAAGGCAACGATCATTCCGCGCGGTCGTGCCCTTGGTATGGTGATGAGCCTGCCGGAGGGAGATCGCTACTCCAAGAGCCGGGCGAAATGTCTGGCCGAGCTTGACCTCGCCATGGGCGGCCGTGCGGCTGAGGAGATCATCTTCGGGGCCGAGAATGTCTGCACCGGCGCCTCGGGCGACATCAAGATGGCGACCGATCAGGCCCGCCGCATGGTGACGGAATGGGGAATGAGCGAGCGTCTGGGCCTTGTCGCCTATGGTGACAACGGTCAGGAGGTGTTCCTCGGTCACTCTGTGACGCAGAGCAAGAACGTGTCCGAGGACACTGCGCGTGAGATCGACGAGGAAATCCGCGGTCTGATCGATGCGGCCTATAACCGGGCGCGTAATCTCCTGCTGGAGCATATCGACGATCTGCACCGGCTGGCGAATGCTCTTCTGGAGCATGAGACGCTGACGGGTGAGGAGATCCGCCAGATTCTGCGCGGCGAACCGATCGACAAGACGATTGTTGACGATGCGATGCCGGAGAATCGCCGTGCCTCGGTGCCTCCGGTGGAAAACACTCCGGAGAACACGCCTGCCGGGTCCGCACCGCAGCCCGGCTGACGATGGATCATCTGATTGAGCCTGCGGGTCTGCTTTATGGTGAGGCAGCCCGCACCGCCTGCCTCAACGGAAGTGCCCTCCCCCTCCAGGGAGGGCCTTGTGCTTTCAGCCTTGTTTTTCTGATCGAGGGAACGGTGCGGACCGGGCCTGTTCCGGTTGATCGCATCCCCTCCGCCTGGCATCCGGTCCTTGAGGTGGTGACGCGCACTCCGCCTTTATGCGGATTGCCGGACCGGCCTCTGATCATGGGGATTCTCAACGTCACTCCCGACAGTTTCAGTGATGGCGGACGTCATGACACGACGGAGGCGGCCGTCAGCGCGGCGCGGGCGATGATCCGTGACGGGGCGGATATTCTGGATCTCGGCGCGGAAAGCACGAACCCGGACTCCGCCCCGGTGTCTCCCGAGGAGGAATGGGCGCGTCTGGCTCCGGTTCTTCAGGCGCTGGCGGAGGATGGATGCCCGGTGCCGCTGTCTGTGGATACGCGCAATGCGTCTGTCATGGAGCGGGCGCTGGCGGCGGGGGCTGCGATTTTCAACGACGTGACGGCACTGGCCCATGATCCGCAATCTGCTTCCGTTGCCGCCCGGGCGGGCTGTCCCGTGGTGCTGATGCATATGCGCGGGACGCCTCAGACGATGTCATCCCTGACGCAGTACGGGGATGTGGCCGTGGATATGGTCCGTGAACTGGAGGCACGCATCCGGAAGGCTGGAGCGGCTGGAATCGCCCGGGAACACGTGATCACTGATCCGGGAATCGGATTCGCCAAGACGACGGCGCAGAATCTGACACTGCTGGCGCGGCTGCCGATTCTGGCCTGCCTCGGCTGCCGGGTCCTGCTTGGCGTGTCGCGCAAACGGTTTATCGGGGAAGTGGCATCCGTCCCCTCTCCTGCCGCCCGTATGCCCGGGACTCTTGCGGCCACGCTGCCTGCTCTGGCGCTCAGATCGCCTGTTCTGCGTGTTCATGATGTCGCGGCGACGGCCCAGTGTCTTGCCGTTGCCACGGCCGTCGCGCAGGCATGAAGACGGCGGGTTTCGTAACATTATGAAAATATTCCCGGGAATGGGGCCCGGGGTTTTAAACACATTATTCAGATACGCGTGATCTACTTTCCGTCCTGAAGGCCAGAGAATTCCCGGCATTTTCCGCCGGGAACAATACGGAGCATGGCGGATGTCAATTTTTAACGCGCTTACGACCGCGACGACCGGTCTGACTGCACAGTCCAATGCATTCACCAGTCTGAGCAATAATATCGCGAACAGCCAGACCACCGGCTACAAGGCTCAGAATACTACGTGTTTAGTCCCGGGATTTGGTGGATTGGGTTGATGATGAATCGATCTGGTTCTGAAGTCCATATTTTGCAGA
>NZ_JAJJND010000085.1 GCF_029759835.1 Acetobacter sp. AN02 | reverse complement strand
AAACTCAAATCTACTTTCCTCGCAGCAGTGCAGTTCGCTTCAATCATCATACTGCTTAACTGACGACACGACGTAAGGCGGTGACGAGCCGCTGGCCTGAGGGGATCAGGACCGGTGCCGAGTTCTCCATGCCTGCGATGGGATGATCGGGGACGGCGGTCTTTCCGGAGGCCGCCGTATTTTCCAGGCAGTGACGCCGTCTGCGGATATATCTGCCGGGGGACGGTCTTTGCCCAGCGGTCTGTTTCCTGAAAGCCCTTCAGATTATCCGGTGTGCCGAGTCTGAGACTGCTTCAGGAGTCCCGGGCGGATCATCGGGAGTGGCCTGCGTCCGCAATAAATATAACAGCCATAAAAAAACCCCTCCGGAGAGGGGGTTTTTTGCATTCCGCGTGGGGAGGATCAGAAACCCTCGCGCTCCAGACGCTTGCGCTCCATCTTGCGGGCGCGGCGGACAGCCTCTGCGGCTTCGCGCGCACGGCGCTCGGAGGGCTTCTCGTAGTGACGACGAAGCTTCATTTCCCGGAACAGACCTTCACGCTGCATCTTTTTCTTGAGCGCTTTCAGAGCCTGATCGACATTGTTATCGCGGACGAGAACCTGCACTTGACTGTAAACTCCTGCTCCTTCGGGTGGTCCCGGAGGTTTTCTTGTTTCTGTCTCCCCGGAGCGACCGCAGAACCGGTCCGGGACTCCGGAAAACAGATTTAATCAGGCGCGCTCCCTAGCATGACTGGCGAGGCGAAGGCAAACTGTTTTCGTTTTTGTAATGCGGGGAATGGCGTGGAATGGCGATCCTGAAGATAGCGCGCATGGGGCATCCGGTTCTGTATGAGCGGGCTGCTCGTGTTGAGGACATATCCTCGCCGGAGATTCAGCGTCTGATTGATGACATGCTCGAGACAGTTGCGGACGCTTCGGGAGCGGGGCTGGCTGCGCCTCAGGTGTATCGCAGTCTGCGGATGTTCGTTTGGCGTGTTCCGGCGTCCCGCAGTGAGGGGGCGGAGGATCCGTCTGCGGAGATGCAGGTTCTGATCAATCCGGAGATTACGCCGCAGGGTGACGGGATGGTGCTCCGGCGGGAGGGATGTCTGTCGATTACGGGTCTTCAGGGGTGGGTTCCGCGATATGAGCGGATCAGATATGCGGGCTGTGACCGGTCGGGGCAGCGCATTGAGGGGGTGGCATCCGGTTTTCGGGCGAATGTCATGCAGCATGAGATGGATCACCTGGACGGGATTCTCTATCCGATGAGGATGACGGATCTGCGCCTTCTGGCGTTTGACGAGGAGGCCATGCGGTTTCCTCCTTTTAAAGGGCAGGACGCCGGAGGAGAGCGGGGATGATATCGGATCTGAGAGGAATGGCCGCAGGGGCCGGGATGCTGGCGATGACCATGCTGTCATCGTCCGGCCCGAAACGGTCTGAGGCACGTGATGTGGCGCTGCGTGCTCTGGCCCGGGCCGCCGGAGAGGGCGCGGACTGGTCCGTGGCTGTGCTGCGGCAGGTTGCGGGTCCGGATGCCGATCTGCTGTTCCCTGGCGGAGAGGCTGAGATGGCGGAGGCCTGGGCGGATCTGCTGGACCGGGATATGCGGCTGCGGATGGAGGTATCCGGGGAGACGCGGCTGAGCCGTCTGGTCAGGGCGGCCGTGCTGGCGCGTCTGCCGGATGATGCGTCCGTGCGTCTGGCGGAGCGTAAGGCTCTGTCCGTTCTGGTTGCGCACGGGGCTGCGGGAGTCGTGGCGCGGATTACGGCGCGGACCGTGAATGCGATCTGGCAGGCTGCCGGAGACGAGGCGCAGGGTGTGACCTGGGTGACCAAGCGGGTGTCGCTCGGATCTGTCTACACATCCGTATTTCTGTTCTGGCTGTCTGCCAGGGGGGGAGATCGTGCGGCTGTTGAGCAGTGTCTGGATGACGGGCTGCGGCTTGTGCTGTCTTTCGGGCGCCTGAAATCGAGAGTTGCGGGATTTTTTCCCGGACGTGCGGTTCGCGCCGGATGACCGTTCGTGACCGGCGTGAGGCTGCGGATGAGGCGGGACTGCTTTTTCTCAGAGAGACGCAGATCCGGACGGCCCAGCAGCTTCTTTTTCTGGCGGAGCGGGATATGGCGCGCAGTGTGGCGCCGCTTCTGGAAGAGATTGGTCTGGGGCGGGCGCAGTATCGTGTTCTGCAGGCTCTGGCGCTGTCGCCCGGAATGACGGTCGGCCGGCTGCGGGAGCTTCTGGGGATCAGCAAGCAGAGTCTTGCGCGTAGTCTGTCCGATCTTCTGGGTCGGGGGTTTGCGGAGCAGAGGGCCGGTCGTGCGGACCGGCGTCAGCGTCTTCTGTTTCTGACGGAAGCCGGCCGGTCTGCGGAGGAGCGGCTGTTCATCTGTCAGCGCGGGCGGCTGGTGGCGGCGTATCGTGAGGCCGGTGGTGAGGCTGTGTCGGGTTTCCGGCGGGTTCTGTCGGGGCTTCTGACACAGGAGAGTGAGGCTCTTCTGGCGGAGCGGGGAGGAGCGTGATGGGAATGAGCGGTGTGATGCCTGAGGACGGGCTTGATGGTGTTCACGTTCTGGTTGTGGACGATGATGAGCGTCTGCGGCGTCTGCTCCGGCGTTATCTGACGGAGAGCGGCTTTCGTGTGACGGCGGCGGCGGATGCGGCGGAGGCGCGGCGTGTGCTGGGCTTTATGATACCGGATGCGATGGTGGTGGATGTGACCATGCCGGGTGAGAACGGCATGGAGCTGACGCGGGGGCTGCGGGAGCAGGGGATTGATATTCCGATTCTCCTGCTGACGGCGCGGGGGGAGGCCTCTGATCGTATTCAGGGGCTGGAGGCCGGTGCGGATGATTATCTTGGCAAGCCGTTTGAGCCGAGGGAGCTGGTTCTGCGCCTGCGGTCGCATCTCCGGCGTCTTGCGCCGTCGCCGCCTTCGGATGCGTTGAGAATCGTGCGTCTGGGGCCGCTGGAGTTTGATCCGGGGCGGGGGATTCTGAGTGGTCCCGGAGGCGTTGTGCATCTGACGGGGGGAGAATCCGCGCTTTTATCGGTGATGTCGCGTCGTCCGAATGAGATTCTGGCGCGCGAGGAGATTGCAGCGGAGCTGGATATGGCGGAGATCGGCGAGCGTGCGGTTGATGTTCAGGTGACGCGTCTGCGCCGGAGGATTGAGGCGGATCCGAAGGAGCCGAGGTTTCTGCATACGGTGCGCGGGCGGGGGTATGTGCTCAAGCCGGGGGTATGATGGAGGCTGAGCGGCCTTTTCCGGAGCGCCGCCGCCGGTGGTTCAGGCGATTCCTGCCGCGGTCTCTGCTCGGGCGGTCCCTGCTGATCGTTCTGCTTCCGCTGGTGATCACGGAAGGGATCGCGCTGGAGATTTATTACGGCAATTCGCTGCATGTGGTGTCTCGGCGTCTTTCTGACGGCGTTGTGGGGGATATTACCTGGACGATTTCCCTTCTTGAGCGGTACAGGCATCCGGATGACAGGGCGTGGATTCTGTCGGAGGCGCGGCGGCATACGCAGCTTGCGATGGTGTGGGAGCCGAAGGTCCGGCTGCTGAGGCAGGGCTCCACTCATGTGCTCGGTCCGATGGATGAGGATCTTGAGCGGGCGATTCAGAGTCAGATCGGTTTTCCCTATTTTATCGACTGGATGAAGGATACGCACACCGTTCTGATCTCGATTCAGCTCGGTGACGGTATTCTTGAGGTGGGGGCCCCGCGCAAAAGGCTGGATGTGGGGCAGATCTGGCTTTTCGTCGCCTGGGGGCTGGGCAGCTCCCTGCTGCTGTTTGCGATTGCCGGGGCTGTCATGCGCAATCAGGTCAAGGCGATCCGGCGGCTGTCCCGGGCGGCGGAGCAGTTCGGGCTGGGGCGTGATACGGGGCCGATCCGGCCGGAGGGCGCGCGTGAGGTGCGTCTTGCGGCGGTGGCGTTCAATCGGATGCAGGAGCGGATTTCCCGGTTTGTCCGGCAGAGGACGGCGGTTCTGGCCGGTGTGTCCCATGATCTGCGGACGCCTCTGACACGTCTGCGCCTGTCTCTGGCGATGCTGCCGCAGGCGGGCGAGGTGAGCGGGGAGAGTCTTCGGGAGGATATCTCTGACATGGAGGCGGACGTTGCCGAGATGGAGCGGATGATCGAGGGCTATCTGTCCTTTGCCCGGGGGGAGGGGGCGGAAATGCCATCCGTTGTGGATGTGCAGTGGCTGCTTGAGGAATCGGCTCTGGCGGCTCATCGGGCAGGCGTCAGTATCCTCGGAGTGTATTGCCTGCCCGGGCTGACGCTGCAGGTCCGGATCGATGCCCTGCGTCGTGTTCTGGGAAATCTGGCTGAGAATGCCCGGCGGCACGGGGCTTCGGTCTGGTTTTCCGCGGCGCGTGATGGCGGGAATGTCGTGATTATCGTGGATGATAATGGCCCGGGGATTGCACCGGAGGCGCGCGACATGGTGTTCCGTGCTTTTGAGAAGGGGCAGGACGGGGGAGCCGGTCTGGGGCTTACGATCGTGCGCGATATCATCCGCGCGCATGGCGGTGACGTGCATCTGGAAGAGAGCCCGCATGGCGGATTGCGGGTCAGGATCACCCTGCCGTCCTGAGCGCCGTGCTGACGCCCGGGACGGCTTCGGAAATCAGGGCAGCGTGTTGCCGGCGCCGCCGTGGCCGGGTCCGTTATTGCTGCCCATCGGGCCGGTCGCGCCGCCGAAGCTTCCGCCGTTACCCATCATGTTCTGCATCGGGTTATAGCGTCCGACATTGCCCAGGATTTCCTGGATCACGTTGATTTTCGTGCCCGGAGTCGGGGTGATATCCCCGCGCATACCCACGTTTTTCCTGTCTTTTTTATTCAGGGTGCGCATGGACCGCAGGGTTCCGCCTTCATCGAAGTTCAGGACGACGACCTGCTGCTTCTTGATGCCCGGAAAGCTGGCGGGGACGGGAACGGTCACCATGGAGATGTAGATCCAGGTGTTGTCGTCGAACGTGGCTTTCGTGGTCGGGGACCCGAGGAGATCCACGGCATCGGCGCGATTGCTGACGCCGGGCTGCAGCTGTTTATAGTCCTCTGCCTCGATCAGGGAGCCGCGCGGCATTTCGGTGGCCCGGAAGACGCTGCATCCGGAGGTGAGCAGCATCACCCCTCCGGCGAGGCACAGGGTGCGCAGTCGGCGGGTTCTGTTCGGGCTGAGGCGGATTGCGGCGTTCGCACGTGTGGGCATGAGTATGATCTTGCTGTCCTGCGTGGGACCGTCTGCGCAAATCCGCAGCGGAATGATGTTTCCGCGTGCCTTATCCCTGCCGCGCTGTCAATTCCTTATGTATAGAGGGATGCGGCTGGTTTTACGGGCTGCATGAGGGAGCGACACGGATCATGGTTCAGCATACGGCGGAATTTTCCAGGAAAATCATGGCCGTCCGGGCGGTGCGTCACGGGATGGATATGACGGTGGAGGCCTCCGCGGAGGAGTGTGCGGCTCTGGCGGCCAGATTTGATCTGGAGGGCATCCGGTCTTTCTCCTGCCGGTTTATTCTCCGGCCCGGGGTAAGGCATGAGATTGAGGCGGAGTGTTCTCTGTCGGCGCGTGTCGTGCAGCGCTGTGTGGTGACGCTGGAGCCGTTCGGGGATGTGATCGTCGAGAGGTTCAGCCTGCGTCTGGTGCCGGAGGATGCGGTGCGGCCTGAGGATTTCGAGGATCCGGATGCGGAGAGCGATGTCATACCGTTTTCGGGGGACAGCATTGATCTCGGGGAAATCGCGTCGGAGCAGCTCGGGCTGATTCTTGATCCCTATCCGCGCAGTCCCGGTGCGGCACTGCCGGAGGGCGTCTCCGGTGATGAGACGGACGAGACAGATCAGCAGGACAGAGCCCCTCATCCCTTTGCCTCTCTGGCGCGGCTGAAGGGAAAAGAGTAGAGGGTTTTCCGTTCGCGAACTTGCGAAAGCGGCAACGTTCTGTTAGACGCGCCCCCTCAAATGATATTCAGCCGGGGGCCAGACTTACAGACGGTCTCCGGGAACACCCGATATCCTGTAAGGACACGGTTCGATGGCTGTACCTAAGAAGAAAACCTCCCCGTCCCGTCGTGGCATGCGTCGCAGCCATGAAGCCCTGAGCGCTCCGGCCTACGCCGAGTGCGGTAACTGCGGTGAGCTCAAGCGTCCGCATCACGTCTGCAGCCACTGCGGTCATTATGACGGTCGTGAGGTGATTGCTGCCGGAAAGGCTCTGAAGGTCGCTGTCCGGGCCTGATCCGGTCCGGCGGTCCGGTTTCCCGCCGGCAGGCGCAGCCGGGGCAGCATGACGGAAGCATTGGATGAACGTAACTCCCCTGCCCGGTGCCGGTTCCGCGTCGGATGAAGACGTGTTTACGCTCGCTGTTGACGGAATGGGCGGCGATGGTGGTCCGGAGATGGTTGTTGCCGGGCTTGATATCGCGGCGGACCGTCATCCGGGGGTCCGGATTCTTCTTCTCGGAGACAGCGCGAAGCTGACGCGTGCTCTGGCGAAATATCCGAAGGCTGCGGTGATCTGCACCGTGCGGCATACGGCGGCTGCGGTTCCAATGGATATGAAGCCGACGGCGGCTCTGCGCCTGCGTGATTCGTCGATGCGTGTTGCCATGGAAGAGGTGGCGCACGGGCATGCTCACGGTGTTGTGTCTGCCGGAAACAGCGGAGCCATGCTAGCGCTGGCGAAGGTTGTGATCCGGACCATGCCGGGTATTTCGCGGCCTGCCATGGCGGCGATCAGCCCGACCATGAAGGGCGACACCGTGATGCTGGATCTGGGGGCGAATGTCGCCTGCGACTGGCGTAATCTGGTTGAATTTGCCGTTATGGGCGAGGCGTTTGCCAAGTCCGTTCTTGGTCTTCCTTCCCCTACGATCGGCCTTCTGAATATCGGTTCGGAAGAGCTGAAGGGGGATGAGAAGCTGCGTCAGGCGGCTGAGGTCCTGCGTGAGAGTCCTCTGGCGAAGCAGTTTTATGGCTTTGTCGAGGGGGATGACATCACGGCTGGTACGACCGATGTGGTTGTGACGGACGGGTTTTCGGGGAACGTGGCTCTTAAGACGGGTGAAGGCGTTCTGCGGATGGCGTCCTCGCTCTTCCGCCAGGTATTTCGCAGCAGCTTTGCCGGAAAGATTGCCTATCTGCTTGTGCGCCCTGCGCTGAACCGGATGCGTGAGTGGCTTGATCCGCGGCGGTACAACGGTGCCGTGTTTGTCGGTCTTAACGGAGTGGTTGTGAAGTCACACGGGGGGACGGATTCGACGGGGTTTGCCTCTGCGGTCGATGTAGCCCTCGATATGGTGACCCACGGATTTAATGAGAGCATGCGTGAGCGCCTTTCCCGGATGGGGTCTCTGACTCACAGGCGGGATGAGGTTGTTTCTGACGACGAGCAGGAGACGCTCCGCGCCTCATAAGGTGCCGGGCTTGCGACGCGGCTATATCGGGCTGGTGGTCTGCGCCATGCCGGGAACAGGATGATGACGATGTCACGACGCTCACTTCTGGTTGGATCAGGTAAATATCTGCCTGCGCGGGTGGTGACGAACGATGAGCTGTCATCCCGGGTTGATACATCTGATGAGTGGATCCGGACGCGGACGGGAATTTGCCAGCGTCATGTTGCGGATAACGGTGAGACCTGTGTGAGCATGGCGGTTGAGGCTGCCAGAAATGCTCTTGCGGATGCAGGGCTTGATGCCTCCGCGATTGATCTGGTGATTGTCGGGACATCCACTCCGGACCAAGCGTTTCCTTCCGTGGCCGTGCGGGTTCTGGGGGAACTCGGGACTACCGGAGGATATGGTTTTGACGTGTCTGCAGCCTGTTCAGGATTTATCTATGCCCTGTCGGTTGCTGATGGTCTGATCCGGGCGGGCAGTGCGCGTGGGGCTCTGGTGATCGGCAGCGAGGTATATTCGCGGATTCTCGACTGGGAGGACAGGACGACGTCCGTGCTGTTCGGTGACGGTGCGGGTGCTGTGGTTCTGCGTGCGTCCGAGCCAGGAGAGGCGGAGCGGGGGATACTGGCCACGCATCTGCATGCGGACGGGTCGGTCGGCGATATTCTTTACGTGGACGGCGCTGTCGGTCTGCGGGAGCATAGTGGTTATCTGCGTATGAACGGTCGGGAAGTGTTCCGTCATGCGGTCTCGAAGCTTGCGTCGTCCGTGGATGAGGTTCTTGAGAGCGTCGGGCTTGGCTACCAAGATGTTTCCTGGCTGGTGCCTCATCAGGCGAACATCCGGATTATCGAGGGTGTTGCGAAGAAGCTGCAGATGTCGATGGAGCAGGTGGTCGTGACGGTTGATCGTCATGCGAATACCTCTGCGGCTTCCATTCCTTTGGCGCTGGATGAGGCGCGTCGGGACGGGCGTATCAGGTCGGGGGATCTGGTACTGATGGAGGCTCTGGGCGGTGGTCTGACCTGGGGGTCTGCGCTCGTCAGGATGTAAGTCTCATTCGCAGATGAATTGACGACTCCTTAAGGTCTGCTTCATCATGTGCATATGAGCACTGTGACCCGAGCAACACTGGCGGAACGAATCCATCTTCAGGTCGGATTGTCGCGCAGTGAGTCCGCTGATCTCCTTGATGCCGTGCTGGAGGAGATTTCGATGGCTCTTGAGCAGGGGGAACCGGTTAAACTCAGCGGGTTCGGTACGTTTATGGTGCGCCGTAAGGGGCAGCGTGCAGGCCGCAATCCGAAAACCGGTGTGGAAATTCCCATTTTACCGCGGTCAGTTCTGATATTTCGTTCGAGTCAGATTCTTCGTGCACGAGCGAATGACAGCCTCGGGCATGAAGAGGCGGAGGAAGGCTGACAGCTGTGGAGTCGTATGAGTCTGATGATGAGAGGCGGAAAAAGGGGCCTCTTGCTTTCCGTACAATCAGCGAGGTTGCTGAGGAGCTGCATGTCCCTCAGCACGTTCTCAGGTTCTGGGAAGGGCGTTTTGAGCAGGTCAGGCCTGTCAAGCGTGGCGGAGGGCGCAGATATTATCGTCCTGAGGATGTTGACCTTCTGAGACGTATTTCCGAACTGTTGTATACACAGGGTTATACGGTCCGGGGTGTACAGCAGATTCTCAGTGGTGAGATTTCCGAGCCTCAGCGTGGGGCTGACGTCCTGAGTCAGGCTCCTGTGAGAGAGAAGGACGCGGCTGTCCTGGATATGGCGGATCAGCTTGAGATTATTCAGATGGAGCTTCGTCGTCTGAGAAGCAGTCTTTCAGAATAAAATACGTGTTTCTCTTGCCCGCGAGCCTTGTCGCTGCTAAACACGCGGCAGTCAGGTAACGGGCAGTAGCGCAGCCTGGTAGCGCATCAGTCTGGGGGACTGGGGGTCGTGGGTTCGAATCCCGCCTGCCCGATATTCTGACATTTTGTGACCCTGAGGGCGATTTATGTCCCTCCTCCGATCACTGATTTTCCCTGATCATTATTATCATCAGACTTCGCAGGCGAGGGACATCTTACCGGCGAAATGTCTGCTCGCGAATGGGTAGGGGGACAGCTATTTCAGGCTTCTCCCGGGCATTGATACTGCTCCTGGAATCCCATGATAAAATCTATTATTGCGCGAGAGATATTTGGTCAGAAAATCCAGTGATGAATGTCGTGACAGATGTATAAAGGGAATCAAGGAATATAAAAAATCCAATATGTCTGTAAGGAAAATTGCGAAATTACTTGGTGTGAGCCGCAGTTATATTCACAGGCTTATGGTGGAGCAGGGAAATTTATCCGGATATATGAATGGTGCCAGTGAGAAGCGTCTTTCCTATGGATGGGAGCCTCTCCCTGTTGGGAATGATATTTCATGTTTATCGGTTGGTCTGCAGGAATTTTCGTATAAAGATGTGAGTTTTCAGGAAAGCACACCGAGCTCCGGATTTATTTTTTAAGATAGCAGATGACACTTACGGTAATGTGGATTGCGGGCATGAGCACAGAAGCCACATCTGGTGAGGACACGCCGCCAGTCCATGAGTTTTGCGAACGTATTTTCGATCAGGTTTCACTTTTTATATAGGCTCATGCTCTATTAATTTATTGGGCTGAGCGGTGTGTTGTGATTCACGGACTTACCCACGGAGGTTGAGGTTGTGAGTGACGTGTTTTTTCTGTCTGAGAGCCGGATGAAGCGGACTGAGACGTTTTTCCCACCGGCACATGTGGTTCCGTGTGTGGATGACCGTCGTGTCCTGAGCAGGATCTTTTATGTCATCCGTCACGGTCTTCAGTGGAAAGACGCTCCGAAAGCGTATGATCTGCACAGGACGTTATACGATCGCTTCATCCGGTGGAGCCGCCCGGGTGTCTCTGACAGGATATTTGTCGCCCTGACAGAACAGGCTGGTCGTTCGAAGCGTCTGATGATCGATGCGACACATCTCAAGGTGCACCGGACGTCAGCGTCTCGGCTCAGAAAGGGGCTTTTCCCCGCCATATCGGGCGAACCAGAGGCAGCCTGAACCCAAAACTTCATGCCGTGTGCGATGCTCAGGGCTGACCTGTCCGTCTTCATCTGACGGCCGGTCAGGTCAGTGACTTCAAGGGAGCAGATGTACTTCCGGCAGACCCTCCCGATGAAACAGAAGAGGTTATCGGGGACAGAGGCTATGACAGCAACCGGATCAGGTTGTTGCTCGCAGAACACAATATCACCGTCTGTATTCCGCCGGGGAAGCACCGGACATCAAAGCCGCCTTACAACTGGCATCTGTATAAAAAGCGCCACCTGATCGGAAACATGTTCGCAAAGCTCAAAGACCGGCGACGGGTGGTGACGTGCCCCCTTTTTTGTATCCACTCAAAAGGAGAGTTCCCGTTTTTTATGGCTTGGGGTTGATGGGATGACAAGTGTCTCGGGGGCATGCCCCCGAGACACTTGTCTGGCGATCTGATCCGGTGTCCTGCCATCCAGTTGGGAATGGGGACG
>NZ_JAJJND010000084.1 GCF_029759835.1 Acetobacter sp. AN02 | reverse complement strand
ACAAGAAAATCGTTTCTCGCCTTTCTTAACCTCGCAGCCGTAAAATTGTGGCTACCGTCTTTTGTCAACAAAACCTAGGCAGCCGAAACACGTTATCGGAGCGGAATGGTAGACTCCGCCTGTTCAATATAATCCCGGGTCAGGGGGACGACCGTCTGGCTCCGGGTCAGCTGGAGCTGGAAATTCATGTGCCCCTGCACGAGGAATGAAAGCTCTGCCCCAGCAAGATAGAACTCGAACATCCGGCAGAAACGCTCGTCATAAAGCGCCTTTGCCCTGTCGCGATTCCGAGCGAAACGCTCCCGCCAGATCTCAATGGTCTTCGCATAATGCAGGCGGAGAATCTCGCAATCCGTCAGATAAAGTCCCGAAAGCTCCACCGCAGCCAGGGTCTCGCTCAGCGCCGGAGAATAGCCGCCGGGGAAAATATACTTGTCGATCCACGGATTCGTGGTCCCCGGACCATCGCCCCGTCCGATTGAATGGATCAGCGCAACGCCGTCCTCAGCCAGACACTCCTTCACTTTCCCGAAAAACGTCCGGTAATGCCCGATGCCAACATGCTCGAACATTCCGACCGAAACGATCCGGTCATACGGCCCCATCAGGGTCCGGTAATCCCTCAGCTCAAACCGCACCCGATCAGCAAGGCCCGCTTCCTGTGCCCGCCTGCGCGCAGTCCGCAGCTGCTCCTCGGAAAGCGTGATGCCCGTAACGATCGCCCCGTAATCCTTTGCAAGCGTCAGAGCCATTCCACCCCAGCCGCATCCGATATCCAGCACGGACAGACCCGGCCGGGTCAGCCGGAGCTTCGCTGCGATATGCCGCTTCTTGGCCTCCTGCGCTTCTTCAAGGGTCTCCTCACCGGTGTGGAAATAGGCGCAGGAATACTGGCGGTCCTGATCCAGAAACAGATCATAGAGCGGCTCACCCAGATCATAGTGATGGGCCACATTCCGGCGTGAACGCACTTCCGGATTGAACTGTATGAAACGCCGCCGGACATAACGGGACGCGGCAGCAAGACTTTCCCCGACATGTCCCGCAGGCACCATGCTGTTGAGCATCAGCAGATGCAGCAGGTCATACAGGCTGCATCCCTGAGGCTCGACCTCCCCGTCCATATAAGCCTCACCGAACGCAAGACCGGGATTGAGGAGGACGCTGCGTACCGCCCGAGGCGTCAGAAAACGCAACCCAGCATGAGGGCCGGGGCTGTTTCCCTGAAAATGCATGATCCTGCCGTCAGGAAATGTCACATCCAGAGATCCTGTAGAAATGAACTTCCTCAGAACGAAACCGGGCAGATATTTCATGAAGCCTCCTCCTCTCATCGCTGCAGCTCCGGGATGTTGCCACATATTTCAGGGAAATAACGACATATCCGCCCCTGCGTTCTGTTATGAAATCAGCACATGTCATTTTTCTATTTTGTCTGCGGGCATTTTCTGTGCTGAGGCTTGTGCAGCCCGCATAAGGACACGCCCGTGACCGATCTGACACGCCTCCTTTCCGATATCCGCACCGGCTCCCGCCCGCCTGCCTCCGGCGCAGGGCTGACCGTTCCCGCAGACAGCAGCGAGGCGCAGGACATACTCCTGAAGGTATCCCGCAGCCTCGGGCCCGTCGTCGCATGGAAGGTTGGCTCATCATCGCCTGAAGCGGCCCCTTCAGCGGCTCCCATCCACAAAAACACTGTTTTTCAGGACGGGGAAACAGTCCCGGCAACGCTCTGTCGATATCTCGGGGTGGAAAGCGAGGTTGCATTCAGATTCGGTAGAGACCTGCCGGATAAGGGCACGCCCTACACCCGCTCCGAAGTTCTCGATGCCGTCAGCAGCCTTCACCCGGCCATCGAAATTCTGGACACGCGCTTCGAAAAACCGGGATCGCTGCATCCCCTTCTCCACGCGGCAGATCAGCAGAATCACGGAGCACTGATTGCAGGCCCGGCTTTCGGTGACTGGGAAAGTTTCGATTTCACGCGTATCCGCGTCAGCCAGGCCATCGGGCAGCATGACATTCTGGAACGGACGCTCTCACACCCCGCCGGAGACCCGCTGCGCCTGCTCGTGTGGCTCGCCGGTCATGCCATCCGCAGCGGTTTTCCCATCACAGCCGGCACGATTGTCACGACAGGCTCCCTGACGGGAACGATCTGGGCCCGTCACGGCGTCCTCGTCCGGACCTCCATCGAAGGCTGCGGCGCCGTATCAGCCACCCTCGCCTGATCCGCACATGGCGCCCACCAGTGCCTCAAGCCTCTGCCTCGCCGCAGGCAGGGGCCTGTGCCGCTGCCCGAATGTTTCCCTGAGCATGAAATGACCGGTCAGCCGCAGCCCTGCGGCCCAGTCTTCCGGCGTCCCGTCATCCGTCTCGTCTGAAAACAGACGCGGCAGAGGCAGAAGCCGCGAACGCCACACACCGGCTCCGCTCTCCGAGACGGCCCTACCTGTTCTGGGAGAGACATATTTCAGATCGTCCGTCTCACCCGTCACGGCACAGCATGAGAAATCCAGGCCAAACCCAAGATCGGCCAGAAGAACCACTTCCCAGCGCAAAAGCCAGGCCATACCTGATTTTGCGGCCTCTGCCGGATCGGATGAAAGACGCATCAGCAGCGCCAGCGTATCGGCAAAAAGACCCGGATGCGGCTCATGCTCCGGCACCGCCTCATCCGCCACGGCGCAGACCGATGTCATCATGGCCAGTCCGACAGCAGAGGACAGCAATGGCGCAGACAGCATCCGGACCGTCTCACCGCTGAGCGTGCCAAGCTGCCCCTCGGACCGTGTGCGCCACCGTGCGGCAACCAGATTTCCGACCTGCCAGGTTGCCGCCTGCCGACGGCCCGCTCCTCCGTAGACCAGCCCGTGGACCAGACCACGCTGCTCCGTAAGGACATGGACGATCGCGTCGGCCTCACCCCAGAGGCGGGCAGATAAAACAAGGGCGGGTGCCTCCCATTCAAGGGAGGCCCCGCCCTCATCAGAACAATGATCCCGGAAAGGATCAGCCACCGGCAGCCTTGGCAACTTCCGCGGCGAAATCATTCTCTTCCTTCTCAATGCCCTCACCGAGCTGGAAGCGATCAAAACCGGCCAGCTTCACGCCTGCCTTCTCGAGAACGGCTTTCACGCGGCTCTCACCGTCATGCACCCAGACCTGCTCCAGAAGAACCACTTCCTCATAGAACTTGCGGATACGGCCTTCGATCATTTTCTCGATCACGGCATCCGGCTTGCCGGACGCACGGGCCTGCTCCGTCAGAACGGCGCGCTCACGCTCAACCGACGTCGGATCAATGCCGGACACATCGAGTGCCGCCGGGCGTGTTGCCGCAACGTGCATGCCGATCTGACGACCAAGCTGCTCGATCGCGTCATCTTCGGTCGGAGCCTCAATCGCCGCAAGAACGCCGATCTTACCCAGACCGGGCTTCAGCGCTCCGTGGATGTAGGACGCAACCACGCCGGACGGAACCTCAAGAACGCGGGCACGACGAACGGACATGTTCTCGCCGATGGTGGCGATCAGATGCGTGATCTCATCCGCAACCGTACGGCCGCTGGCCACGACGGCAGAGGAGAGTTTCTCCAGATCGTCACCGACCTTCAGAGCCGCGCGGGCCACTTCCTCAACGAAGTTCTGGAACGCCTCGTTACGGGCGACAAAGTCGGTCTCGGCATTGATCTCGACCATCGCTGCACGACGGCCCTCAGACACGACGCCGACCAGACCCTCAGCCGTCACGCGACCGGATTTCTTCGCTGCTGCGGAAAGACCCTTCTTGCGCAGCCAGTCAATGGCTGCCTCAAGATCACCGGCAGCCTCTGTCAGGGCCTTTTTGCAATCCATCATGCCGGCGCCGGTCTTCTCACGAAGATCCTTCACCAGTGCTGCGGTAATTTCCGCCATGATTCCACTCCCTTTAAAAACACCCGCACGTCACCCGGAGGGATAACGTGCGGTGCGCGTATATATCAGACAGAACGGCCGGAGCGGGATAAGCGCTCCGGACCATCGTTTTCTCAGGCCGGGTTTGCCTCAGCCTCGGCAACGGCCTCAACGGCCGGCTCGGCCGGAAGAACATCCTCGGACGCACCGAGGTCACGGCCGGAAGCAGCCATCTCGGCAGAGATGCCATCCAGAACCGCGCCGGACACGAGGTTACAATACAGTTCGATCGCACGGATCGCGTCGTCGTTACCCGGGATCGGATAGGTCACGCCTTCCGGGCTGGAGTTGCTGTCCAGGATCGCGACAACCGGAATACCCAGCTTGTTGGCTTCCTGAATCGCCAGCTTCTCCTTAATGGTGTCGATCACGAAGATGATGTCCGGAAGTCCGCCCATCTCCTTGATACCGCCAAGGGAGCGCTCGAGCTTGTCCTGCTCGCGGGTCTTGTCGAGAATTTCCTTCTTCGTCAGACCCTGCGTCTCACCGGCCAGCATCTCTTCCGTCTGGCGCAGACGCTTGATCGAACCCGTGATGGTCTTCCAGTTCGTCAGCATACCGCCAAGCCAGCGATGATTGACGTAATACTGGCCGCAACGCTGTGCTGCCTCGGCAATCGGCTCAGCCGCCGCACGCTTCGTGCCGACGAACAGGACACGTCCGCCACCGGCAACGGTGTTGCGGATCGCCTGCAGGGCGCGGTCAAGCAGGTTGACGGTCTGGGTCAGGTCGATGATGTGGACCTGGTTGCGGACACCGAACAGATACGGTGCCATACGCGGGTTCCAGCGACGGGTATGGTGACCGAAGTGAACACCGGCCTCAAGAAGCTGACGAAGGGTAAAGTCAGGCATCGCCATGATGCGGAATCCTTATTCTGGTTATTCCTCCGCGGCACATCGGTCCGGACAGGCCGGACACCAGCACTGAGTGCGCCACGTGTGAAGTCCTGCCGGCAGCAGACATCCTGCCACCGTCTCAGGCGTGGCGGGATATGCCTCTTTTTACCGCCTGACGCAACCCCGGGCAGCAGCCTCAGTCCCGGCCTCATGCGGAACACCACAGCGGATCAGCAGGTCGCGCAGACGCCGCACGACCGGAAAGACCTCCACGTTCCGGTCCCTACCCTGTTCATCCCAGGCGGCCTGTTCCATCTCGACCACCTCCTTGTCCTCATGGAAAATGCGGTCAGTGAATATGCCCAGGACGGGCCAGGCCAGATCCAGAAGGAACTTCCATTTCGGGCGACGGACGGAAAGCAGGCCGAACGTCTGTGTCTCGCGCTGATCCGCACTGACCGGAATATAGGCGACCCACAGGTCCATGATCAGGTCGCCATCCTTGTCGTGAATTTTCAGTGTCTGATAGGGATAGGTCGTCCGGACGGAGACAATCTCCTCCACCGGCTGCTCCCGGCCTTCGATATGCTTTCCGAAAATCAGACGCTCGGCCAGAGGCTGCTCTCCGCCCCGGCGCGCAAAGCTGTAGCGCGCCTCGACAAAATCCTCTCCCTGATCCTGGCCGAGGAACCGGGCGGTGATCTGTCCCATCTGCTTGCGGTGAAGAAACTGATGATTCATGTCCATCAGGTTTTCATGCATGAACGTGTAGTGGCAGTTCACGCGCGGATCGAATTTCCGGGTTCTGAATTCGGGATTATCCACCTGGCACGGCCACGGCACCGACGTGCCTGCCGCAAGATCGGGATTGCCCGGGAAAATGAAAATCAGCCCGCCCTGCTCGCGCACCGGAAAGGAGCGTACTCCGCTGCCGTTCTCCGGTCTGTTCAGATAGGGCACGGTCACGCAGGCACCGGTCCGGTCAAAAGCCCAGCCGTGATAGCAGCAGCGGACCACATCTCCGTCCACCTTACCCTTGCTCAGCGGTACCTGGCGATGGGCGCAGCGATCATAAAGCGCATAGACCGGACCGTTCTCCGGACGGATCAGCACAACCGGCAAAGCCCCGAAACGCACAGCGAGAGACTTTCCCTTCGCCAGCTTTGAAGACCATGCAACGGGATACCAGAAATCAGGATTGATATCCGTCAGGCGGAGATCTCTTCCCGGTCCGGCAGCCGTACCGGCGTCCCGCACGGACACTCCTGCCCCGGAAACTTCCGCAAATCCGGCCATATCCATACTGGTGCTCCCTTCACGCAGCCGGCTCTGACAAAGATACCGCCGGCCCCGCCACCTGCTTCTCCTGACCGGCCGGGGGACAGTAACCGGAGGAAAACACGGAAAGCAAACGTCGGCCTATGCGTTCCCGATATGGCTCCAGCCCGGGTTTTGCAGGACCATCGGACGGTTATCGGGACCGTAAACCGTCACGCCGGAGCCGGAGGAAAACATCCCGATCCGCGTCACGGCAACGCCCGCACGCTCTGCCTCCCGCTGCAGCTCCGCCTCTTTTTCCGGCGGGACTGCAAGCAGAAGCTCGTAATCATCGCCCCCGCACAGCGCCGCATCCACAGCCGTATCACCGGCTGCACGTGCCGCGTCGGACAGCGGAAGACGCGCGGCCTCTATCCGCAGCGCCAGACCGGACTCCCTGGCCAGATGACCCGCATCCTGAACAAGCCCGTCCGAAATATCGATCGCAGCAGATGTCACACCCGCAAGCGCCATACCGAGACGCGGGCGCGGCAGATGATACCGCTCCGTCAGCCACCCGGTCGGGTCAGCAATCTCGCCCCGCAGCGCACGCAGACCAAGCGCGCCGTCTCCGAGCGTGCCCGTCACCCACAGGGAGTCTCCCTCTGCCGCCCCGCTCCGCAAGAGCGCCTGCCCCGGCGCGCAATGGCCCAGAATGGTCAGGGAGAGTGCGAGAGGCCCGGTCGTGGACGTCGTATCTCCGCCCAGAAGCCCCACCCCGAACAGCCGCTGATCTTCTGCAAGACCTGTGCAGAATTCGGCAAACCATGCCTCCTCAAACCCCGCAGGAAGTGCCACCGTCAGAAGCCAGGCAAAGGGAATGGCCGCCATCGCCGCCATATCGGACAGATTGGCCCGCAGCAGCTTGCGCCCGATCGTCGAGGGCGGATCCCCGGGAAGAAAGTGAACATTCTCCACCATCGCATCCGCCGCGATCACGATCTCGCGCCCCGGAGGAGGTGCGAAAACCGCCGCGTCATCCGTCAGATCAAGCGCTTCCCGTGCGGCAAGCTGCCGGAAATGCCTCCGGATGAATGAAAACTCCCGCGGAAGATCCGTAGCGCCGGATGAGCCGTCCCCTTCAGGACGCCGCTTCGTCATCGGTCTTTCCGCGACGCCGCGCCAGGGTGTCCAGCACGCCGTTGATCAGCTTCGGCTCATCCCCGGAAAAGAAACCGTGTGCCACATCAAGATATTCATTGATGATCACGCCCGCAGGTGGCTGATCCGGCATATCCAGCTCCGTAACCGCAGCCAGGAGAATGGCATAGAGAACCGGATCAAGACGCGTGAGCGGCCAGGAGGACGGCAGGGTCGCGCTCAGCTTCGTGTCCGTTTCTTCCTTACGCAGCATCGCCGTCCGGACGATAGTCCCGAACAGCTTTGCATCCGGCTCGGGGATCTGTCCCTCCTCGTAGGAATCTCCGGAGACCGTCACGCCGAAGCGGAAGCGCTCGAACTGTATGATCGCCGTATCCGGCAGAACGCCCGTCTGACCGATCTGAAACAGCGCCTGCACGGCAGCCACGCGCGCCGCCGTACGCGGACGGGACGCACGACCGAGATGTTCCTCGTGAGCCACATCCTGCTCTTCTGCCATGACCGGGGTCTCCTCTGACCTGAACGAAAGCCGCGCTTCTTCGCTCCTTTGCACGCTCAGGTCCAGCCGTGAAAGGAAATTTTCTTCTTCCGACATGGTTAAGCGTCGGGAAGGAAATCCTGCGTATCACATGCCCGGGATTTCAGCCCTCAGGACGGTCAAGGACAAAACGCACCTGTAACCTACAAAATTACAGGAAAAACATCATCCGGTCCGGCCTGCATATCTTCCGCCCCTGTGACCCGGCTCCGCTTCGCGCTATACTCCCCGCAAACATACGACACACCATCGCATTTCTGCTTTGATTTAAGGGGCCTTCGCCCTGCGATTCCGGGGTATCCATCTGATTATGTCCTTTTCCCGCCTGACCGCTCCCGCCCTTTTCCTCGCCGCAACCATGTTCTCGTCCGCAACGGTCCGCGCGGCACCGGCCCCGGATGCATCCGTCCCGCAGACTGCACAGCCCTCCGTTGCCCCGGCGGTCGCACGACCGGTGCCGGACAGCTTTGCGGATCTCGCCGCCAGGCTGCTTCCGGCCGTTGTCAATATTTCCACGACGGCAACGATCAGCGATGATGAGGACGAGGATGAGGGAGAGGATGAAGGACCGCAGGTTCCCGACTTCCCCAAAGGCTCTCCTTTCGAGAAATTCTTCCACGATTTCATGAACCGGAAAAAGACGCCGGACGGGCAGCCGCACAAGATGCAGGCGCTCGGGTCGGGCTTTATCATCGACGCCTCCGGGATTGTGGTCACGAATAATCACGTCGTCCGTCACGCGGATAAGGTGACCGTCACCTTGCAGGACAACACCGTCCTTCCGGCAAAGGTCATCGGTCATGACGAGCGCACGGACCTTGCCGTTCTCAAGGTGACAAGCCCGAAACCCCTGCCCTTCGTCTCCTTCGGGGACAGCGATCGTGATCGCGTGGGTGACTGGGTTCTGGCCATCGGCAATCCCTTCGGACTGTCCGGCACGGTCACGGCAGGCATCATCTCCTCCCGCGGGCGCAATATTGATCAGGGCCCGTATGATGATTTCATCCAGACGGATGCTTCCATCAATCGCGGTAACTCCGGTGGCCCGTTGTTCGATCTCCGGGGGGATGTGATCGGTGTCAATACGGCAATCTACTCCCCCTCAGGCGGCTCCGTGGGTATCGGTTTCTCCATCCCCTCCAATGAAGCCGCGGGAATCATCGAACAGCTGAGGAAGACCGGTAAGGTGTCCCGCGGCTGGATCGGCGTGCGTATTCAGGACGTGACACAGGACATCGCGGACGGCCTTAACCTCAAGCCTGCGGGCGGTGCTCTGGTTGCGGGGATCGAGCCGGGAGGGCCTGCTGCAAAGGCAAAGCTGCAGACCGGTGACGTGATCCGGACGCTGAACGGCAAGACTGTGGAGGGCAAGGCGCTCCCGCGTCTGATTGCACAGATCCCTGTCGGCACGAAGGCCACGCTGGGGGTCTGGCGTCATGGAAAGATGCAGGACATGACGATTGTCATCGAGGCTCTGCCGGAGCCGAAGGAGAAGAAATCCTCCGACCATAATCCGGCCCCTCATGCCGACAGCAAGGCCGTCACGCTCAAGGCTCTCGGGCTGAGCGTCAGCCCCCTGACGGATGAGCTGCGTGATAAATACAAGATTGCCGCCGGACAGAATGGCGTCGTGGTCTCTGATGTTGCTGCGGACGGTGTTGCTGCGGATCGCGGCCTTCATCCCGGTGATCTGATCACGGAAGTGCAGCAGGAAGAAGTGTCCTCTCCCTCCGTCCTGCAGACAAAAATCGAGGCTGCCCGGAAGGCCGGGAAGCATTCGGTCCTGCTTCTCGTCCGGGATTCGGACGGAACGCGCTGGGTGCCTCTCCCGCTCGAAAAATAACAGAACTGTATGATAAATCTTGCCGATACCTTTCTCCCGTCCACACGGTCTTCCGGGCGGGTGGTCCGCCAGGCCGTGCGGCTTACGATGGCTGTCTCGGGCTCGGCCTTTGCCGCACATCTTCTTGGCCTGAATGAAGCTCCCTGGGCGCTGATCACCTCTGCGGTCGTCACGCAGACATCGATCGGAGAGACCTATTCCAACGGGCGCGATCAGGTCACCGGGGCCATGCTCGGCGCGACCGGAAGCCTGATCGCGATCACCGCCATTCTTGCGGGCTGTCCATGGCAGATCGGCTTCTGGGGTATGCTGGCGCTGATGGCGCTGGTGGCAGCCTATTCCCGCAAGGCGAAGATGGCGCCGGTCACGCTGATGATCGCGATGCTCTTTCCGTCGGACGAATCACCCTATGCCCGCCCGGCCGAGCGTGTGCTGTGCGTGCTGACCGGTGTGCTGGTGTCGATGATCGTCTCTTTCCTGATTCTGCATGAACAGGCGCGGCGTGACGCATTCCGTAATGCGGCAAAAATGACTGACGGCATCATCCGGATTCTCAAGGCATCGACGCATCACACTATCGGATGGGAAGAAATCCGGGATCTCAATGATGTCTGCTCGACCTGTCTGAAGAACGTTCAGTCTGCCGTCGGAGAGGCCCGGCGCGAGCACTGGCATCCTCTGGAGCGACGCGACCCGATCCTTGCGGCCCTGCCCGATGCTCTTCATCAGATCCAGACGGATGCGCTGGTTGTGGCCCGGGCCGCCGCGGCGTCTCCGCCGTCTGCGGAAGAGCAGTCTGAGAAGACGGTTTATGGTCTTCTGACCGCACTGGACTGGGTGTCGCGCTGCTGCCAGGCGGAGGCGCGCGGGGACAAGCAGCCGCCGGAGGGCATCCGGGAGGCTCTGGCCGGTCTCCCGGCGGCAGAGGCTACGACCGATCCGGTCTGGCGTTTCGTGCTGAAGATCCTGCGCAAGGATCTGACCGATTTCGTGGTGTTCCTGGCGCGCGAGGAGAACAAGAAGAAGAGCGACAGCCAGAAGGGGGAATAGACTTGGTTTCCGAATTATACCCGGGTGGACATATTTTTATATGGGTATAATTCTGGCAAAACACGATGAATGCGGCAGAAATTGAATCTGCTTTGCCGCCGTAACATGGTTCAAGCTCCGGACTCAGGGAAGCGCGATCCGTTTGCGACGGATGCAGACAGTTGGAATCATTCTTTTTTCCAAGGGAGAAATGCCATTATATGGTCTACATTTGCCGTATAGTAGTTATTTTCTCTCTTTAGAAAATTCAAAGAAACGAGGCCATTAACATCTCTTGATAAAGTTTTCGGAGAAAGATTTAAATACAAATTATGTATATCAATAGACATCTTCGGAATATCCGATAATAATACTTTTTTATTATTTTCACTAGGTTTTGTTGACAAAAGACGGTAGCCACAATTTTACGGCTGCGAGGTTAAGAAAGGCGAGAAACGATATTCTTGTCTTGTCA
>NZ_JAJJND010000083.1 GCF_029759835.1 Acetobacter sp. AN02 | reverse complement strand
GAAGATACGGCTGAGACCGGTCAAACGGGATGAAGCTGCTCATCTCACCACCTTACAACATCACCACTTCACAGAGTGCCCCAACCCGACAGGCTGCTAGGTCGTCGGTTTTTGCGAAATATCCTGAAATTTCCGGCATGAAATCCTGTCTCCTGAGTGCGGCGGGAAGTGGATATCACAGGCAGCAGATATCATAACAGGACCGCAGCCGGGGGGCAGCCTCCTCACACCGGCTGTATGACGCGCGTCCTGGCCCCGGCTTGACCCCGGGCGCAGCTTTATGAAAATCTCCCCCGGCCCGCACGCGCTTCATGAAAGGAACGCTGCCGTGAGAACAGTTCTGCTTGCCGGACTCAGCCTGTTTCCGGTCCTTCTTCCCGCAGCCGCCCTCGCGGATGACAGCGCCACGCCTGTCATCTCCGTCACCGGAACGGGAAAGGCTGAGGTCATGCCGGACAGGGTCACGATCCGCTACACCGTGCGCGGCGAGGGCAAGACCCAGGATGATGCCATAAAGGCACTCGTCAGATCCCGTGCCAGGATCGATGCAGGTATCGAGGCTCTGAAAAAGAACATCGTGCAGAACAGCTCGCAGATGAATGTGGCAGAGGTTCGCGCGGGCGGGTGCAGACGCTACGGCCCAGGTACGCTCTCCGAAGGTGAATGCGCTATAGTGGGCTATGTCGCCAGTCTGCCCGTCAGTATCGAGACCCCGGCCGTAACGGATGCGGGCACGATCGTCGGCCAGATCAGCAGACTTGGCGGATGGCAGCCTTCGGTTGCACAGTTCTTCCTGGCTCATCCGGAAGACGCCGCGCAGAAAGCCATCATTGCAGCCTCGGAGGACGCCCGGAAAAAAGCAGCGGCTCTGGCGGAAGGCATGCATGTCCAGCTCGGTGCCGTGCGTTCCATTACCCTGGAAGATAACGGGGAACGTCCGCCGATGCTGCTCAGGGCAAGAGCTTTCGCTGCGGAAAAGGCGGAACTCGATATGCCGGCTCCGCCGCCGCCCGTTGCGGTCAGTATGCAGCCCGAGCCGATTGAGGTCACACGCACGATTCAGACAAGCTGGCGCATCGGACCATAAGGCGCCGCTTCCCGTCCGTCCGCATTCTGCTATAGCGGGGGCAGTCTGAACTGCAGCGGGGGCGGCACCATATGCGACTGAGAGTTTATCTGGCCGGAGCGGTTGCTGCGATATGCATGGCCGGAGCCTTCCCCGCATCCGCACAGACGGTCTCCCCGTCATGTGACAATAACGGTTTTCTGTCCGCACAGCAGGCCGCGGAAAGCGGTCAGGTGCGCGGCGATCAGCCTGTTCATATCTGCGGAAAGGTCGTCTCCGTCGCGCATCGTGCCAGAAAAACACGCAGCGGCGTACATGGTTATTTCTATGTCAGCACCGGCAGCGGCGTTTCCATCCGGATCGTCACGAACCTGGACGAGATGAACACGCCGCCCTGGCCTTGGGTCGAAAAGGGTGATCAGGTCGATGTTGTCGGCCGCTATTATTATGACTCACCCCGCCGTCAGGGGATCGACTGGACCCACAAGGGCACCGGATCCAGATGGGGACTGCCGGGCTATGTGATCGTAAACGGCACGAAATACGAATAAGGAGGCGGATCGTGAGCGGAATTGCGCGGCTTCTCGAAATCATGACACGCCTGCGCGACCCGGAAAATGGTTGCCCCTGGGATGTCGCTCAGACCCCCCTAACAGTCGCGCCCTACGCCATCGAGGAAGCCTATGAGGTTCTCGATGCAATACAGAAGGGCGATACCGACGCGACGGAGGACGAACTGGGAGACCTGCTGCTCCAGGTGGTCTTCCAGTCACAGATTGCCGCAGAGTCCGGAGACTTCACTTTCGATTCAGTGGCGAACCGCATAGCCGACAAGATGATTCGCAGGCACCCCCACGTCTTCGCGCAGGGCGATGCCGCACGCCATGCCGATACCTGGGAAGCAGGCAAGGCCGCCGAACGGCAGGCCAGAGCCGAGCACGGTACGCTTGCAGGAATCCCGCAGGCGCTTCCGGCCCTGATGCGGGCGCGTAAACTGGCCGCCCGCGCGGCAAGGGTCGGTTTCGACTGGCCGGATGTCACAGGTGTCGTCGCCAAGGTCCGTGAGGAAACCGAAGAGGTCGAGGCCGAAATCCTCTCAGGCGATCGCACGGCTCTTCGGGATGAAATCGGAGACCTGCTGTTCGCCGTCGCAAGCCTGGCCCGCCGCCTCGATATCGATCCGGAAGAGGCGCTCCGGGGGGCGAATGCCAAATTCCAGCGCCGGTTCGAGGCCGTGGAGGCTCTGCTCGCCCGGGATGGAGAGACGGTGGACGGTCAGGATGTGGATCGCCTCGACGCGCTCTGGCAGCAGGTCAAGCGCGGCGCCTGAACCGGATGACACTGACAAGAAAAGAGGTCCTGGATCAGGCCTGGCCGGTCATTCTGGGGCAGGCCCTGGTTCCGCTCACCGGGCTGACCGATGTCGCCGTCATCGGTCGGACCGGCGATGCCGGAGCACTGGCCGGTGTGGCGCTTGGTGCGACAATCGTGAATTTCGTGTTCTGGAGCTTCGGCTTCCTCCGTATGGGTGTAACCGGGATGACCGCGCAGGCATACGGCGCGGATCGTGACAGCGAAGTCCGTGCAACGCTCATCCGGGCGCTGATCCTGGGGATTCCCGCAGGTCTGATCATGCTGCTGGTCTCACCCCTGATCGTGCCTGCCGCCCTGCAGATGCTCAGCGTTCCGGATGATGCCTGGCAGGCCGCACATGGCTTTACGGCCGCAAGATTTTTCGGAGCTCCGGCCGCACTGGGATTTTATGCCCTCAACGGCTGGTTCATCGGCCTGGGACGTACGCGTATGGCGCTGCTGTGCCAGATCGTCATGAACGGCGCGAACGTTATTCTGGATCTCCTGCTGGCCGGAATCTTCGGACTGGGAGCTGTCGGCGTCGGGATCGGCACGGCCCTTGCAGAATGGGTCGCGCTGGGAACGGCCTGTCTGCTGGCCGTACGGATATGTGGCCTGCCCCTGTGGCGGGCATCCCTGAAAAATGACCGGATCCTGTCTGATACGAAGGCCCTGCGCCGGATGGTCTCGGTCAATGCGGATATCATGATCCGCACTCTTGCCCTGCTGCTGCTTTTCGCCTGGTTCGCACGCTCCGGCGCACGGCTGGGCGCGGTGACGGCCGCCGCCAGCCATGTGCTGATGCAGTTCGTCAATATCAGCGCCTTCGTGCTCGACGGTTTTGCCTTTACAGCCGAGCAGCGCACGGGGGCCGCTATCGGTGCGGGATCAAGAAAGGCCTTTTTCCGTGCCGCCCGGCTCACCGGAGAGTTCTCCCTCATCGGCGGCGCCCTGTTCTCCCTGCTGTTCATCCTCTGCGGACCGGTCCTGATCGGATTACTGACCACGGATGAGGCCGTGCGGAAGACAGCCCTGATGCTGCTGCCGCTCTGCGCGCTGGTTCCACTCTGCGGAGCCCCCGGATGGCTGCTCGATGGCATTTTCATCGGCGCGACCAGAGGACGCAACCTGCGGAACGCCGCGCTGATCGTGACCGGAGCCTATATCCTGACCGATTTTCTGCTGCGGGGACTTGATGCGGAAGGGGTCTGGACAGCCCTTCTTCTGGCCTATCTCTGGCGCGCGCTGGCACTCGGATGCTGCCTGCCGGGTCTGATCAGGGATATTCCGGAAAAAGATGAAGAACGTTCCACAGTCCCGGGCGTTGTAATAAAAAAATAACGGTTTTATGACAAAAGCCGAAATAATCCGTGCACAGAGGAGGCAGGCCGTTGCCTCTCTCCCACAGATTCCGGATAAGAAATCGGATGACACAGACGCAACGCCTTCTCATTGCTCCAAGCCTCCTCGCCGCTGATTTCACAAAGCTCGCCAGAGAGGTGGAAGAGGTGGAAAAAGCCGGTGCGGACTGGCTGCATCTCGACATCATGGACGGTCACTTCGTCCCGAACATTTCCTACGGTCCGTCCGTCGTCAAAGCGCTGCGGAAACATTCCTCGCTCAAATTCGACGTGCATCTGATGGTCGAACCCGTGGACTGCTGGCTTGAGCCGTTTGCGGATGCCGGAGCCGATCACGTCACGTTCCATATCGAAGCCGGACCGCACGCACACCGCACGATCCAGACCATTCGCCATATGGGCCTCAGGGCCGGTATCGCCCTCTGCCCGGCAACTCCGGCGGAGGCCGTCTCCGAACTCATGGATATGATCGATCTGATTCTCGTGATGAGTGTCAATCCCGGTTTCGGAGGGCAGAAATTCATTCAGAGCCAGGTGCCGAAAATCCGCAGATTGCGGGAGATGGCAGAAGAAAGCGGCAGGCACATCCATATCGGAGTGGATGGCGGAATTGATCCGGAAACAGCACCGCAGGTCATCAGGGCGGGAGCAGACATGCTCGTTGCCGGCAGTGCCATCTATGGCAAACCCGACTACGGGGCAGCAATCGCGGCACTGAAAGCAGGTGTATCCGCATGACCGGCATTTCCGTACCGGACGCTCGGGGAACAACCCGATGAGTTTTGCCCGCTGGCTGCAGGACATGAAATTTTCCCTAGCGCTGCTAGGCCCCTTGGCAGGCACGCGCGTCCCCGCCGATCCGGTGAACGTCCTGCGTGATCCCTGGCCCGGTTCCGCAGCAGGTGGAGAGAGTCTGGTCCGCGGAAAGGCCGTGCACGCAGGGATGTCACGGCAGATCGGACACGGGGTCTGGAGCTCACACGAACTCACGACCGTATGGCCTGCCTCTTTCCGGGACTGGTTTCAGGGATTTTCATGGCTGCGTGATCTCAGGGAGCTGGGGACAGAGAATGCGCGCCTGGCCGGGCGTGCCCTGATCACCGAATGGATCATGCGACCGGTCAATGAAACCCCTTTGCGTAATCCGTCCGTCACGGGCGCGCGGATCGGTGCGTGGCTCGGACATTATGATTTCTTCCTGGCCTCGGCAGATGAGACATTCCGCCGCAAGGTGATGACCCGGATCGTGACGGAAGCGCGTACGATCCCGCCTCAGCTTCCTGACGGAACCCATGACTGCCGCCCTCTGCGCGCCCTCAAGGGGCTGCTTGCCGCCGGGCTTGCCGCACCCGATCACGGGAGGCTGATGGCGCGGTTCATGGGCCTGATCGATGCGGAACTGGATGCCTCGATCCTGCCGGACGGATGGCACGCCTCACGCAGCCCGGAAACGCAGTTCCAGGTTCTTCGCGAACTGGCGGAAATGCGTCTGATGCTGCAGAACGCCCGGATCCCCCTGCCGACCAATCTTGCTGCGGCAGTGGAGCGCATGACACCCGTCCTGCGCGCCATGCGCCACGGAGACGGCACGCTCGCGCTGTTCAACGGCACGGTCTGCCATACGCCAAAGCTGATTGATCTCGTGATCGCACGCGCCTCCCCACGCGGGCAAGTACTGGCCCGCAGCATGAGTGAGGGGCGCTTTCTGCGCCTGGCTCTGGAGAACACGCTTCTGCTGGTTGATGCCGGGGTGCCTGCACCGGATGGATATGATCAGCAGGCACATGCCGGGGCGCTGTCGTTCGAATTCTCTTCCGGAAAGCAGGGTATCGTTGTCAACTGCGGAGACAGCGGATCTCCCGCATGGCACAAGGCGCTGCGTGACGCTCCGGCCCACTCGGTACTGATCCCTGACCATGCACGCTCCGTGGAATGGACCGAGGATGACAGGATATTCTCCCGTCCTTCCGTCACCTGCGAGCAGATTTCAGCCCCCGGTGCCCTGCTCGCAGATCTCTCTCTTGACGGGTTCTGTCCCGCAGGGGCGGGGACATGGAAACGCCGTTTCTACCTTTCGGACGAAGGCCGGGATCTGCGTGGTGAGGACCGGCTGGAAGGCGGAGACGGGCGCAGCTTCGTTCTGCGCTTCCATCTGCATCCGGATGTCCGGGTGGAGGCGGAAGAGCATGATATTCTCCTGCATCTGCCGGAAGAAACCTGGCGCTTCCGGACCGACGGCCTGGCCGCAATCGAGGACAGCGTCTGGTTCGGCGGAGAGCAGCGCCGGGATATAAAGCAGATCGTGGTCGTTCCTGATATCGTGCCTGAGGTCAGGAAAGAACAGGCTCCGGAGAAGCCGAAACAGGGCGGGAAGCCCGCATCTTCCGGCGTGGAGATTGCTGAAGGGGAAGCTCTGCCCGATCCGGCTGTCCTCGCGTCCCCGGCGGAGGAACCGTTGCCGCCGCGTCGTGCCAGCGCGGTTCGCTGGGCATTCACACGTCTGCATGACTGAGAGCAGCGTTCAGCGATGAAAATCCTTGAAGTCACCAATGTTGATTTCTCGCTGCACCATTTCCTGCTGCCGCTGATGGAGGCCCTTCGGGAGCGCGGCGATGAGGTGATCGGGGTCTGCGCGGACGGCCCGCTCCTCAGGGAGGCACGCTCGCGAGGGTTCCGGATCATCCCCGTACCGATGGCCCGCTCTTTCTCGCCGTTCAGACATATCCGGGCACTTCTGGCCCTGATCCGGGTGATACGCAGGGAGCGGCCGGACCTGGTTCACGCCCACATGCCCATCAGTGGACTTCTGGCGCGGCTTGCGGCCAGGCTCTGTGGCGTGCCGGTCATCGCCTATACCTGTCACGGCTATCTGTTCAATCAGCCCGGACCGCTCTGGCGGCGCGCCCTGGCGCTGGTGCTGGAATGGCTGGCCGGACGTGTGACCGATATCTGCATGACGGTTTCGGAGGAGGAGGCCCGGCAGGCCCGCAGGCTCGGCATTCATGCCGAGGCCGTGGCGACAGGAAACGGACGTGATCCGAAACGTTTCCGGCCGGATCCTCAGGCCCGCTCGGAGGTCCGGGCCGAGCTTGGAATTCCGGATGACAGGGTGGTGATCGTGGTGGTCTCCCGCCTTGTTCGCCATAAAGGATATCCCGAACTGCTTGTCGCAATGGAGCAGGTCCCGGATGCGGATCTTCTGGTCGTGGGAAAGCGTCTGGATTCCGATCACGGAGAGGCTCTGGAGACGTATTTTACCCGGGCAGAAACAGCTCTTGGCGGTCGTCTGAAATGCGTCGGATACCGGGAAGATATTCCCCGTCTCCTGGCTGCGGCCGATATTTTCGTGCTTCCCAGCCTGTTTGAAGGGCTGCCGATGTCTGTCATTGAGGCGATGATGACTGGTCTGCCAGTGGTGGTGTCAGATATCAGCGGACCGCGGGAGCAGGTCCGGGACGGGGAGACCGGGCTTCTGGTTCCGCCCGGAAAGGTGCTCCCTCTGGCGGCGGCCCTGCGGAAGCTGGTCTCCTCACCGGAGCTGCAGGAGCGGATGGGGACTGCAGGACGCCGGCTGGCCGTGACGGAGCGGGACGAACGGATCGTCCTGGGCCGGGTGGTCAGCCTGCTGCATACGGGGACGGAGCGGGCGCAGGCCCCTCCCGGCTGAGATCGCCTTTCGTCTTGCGCTGGTGCGCTCATCACGTCAAAAGGTGGCAACGGCTGCCGGATGTCCGTATCTGCTTTCCGGCAGAGAGACGCTGATCCCCCACGGAGCCATTTCCTGCCCATGCTTGCTGCGATTATCGGCCGCTTTATCGTAAGCTGCGCCCGTCACGCTTGGACCGTCGTCCTGATTTTCACCCTGCTGGCCGCGGGGTCGGTCTGGGCTGCGATGAAACATCTCGACGTGACGACCGATACGGACAGGATGCTGTCCGATACGCTCGGCTGGAAGCAGCGCTCGAACGAGATGGGACGGCTGTTCCCGCAGAAACAGGATCTGATGGTGGCCGTGATTGATGCGGATCTGCCGGAGGAGGCGCGGGAGACGGCGCGGCAGCTCGGGGCGCGGCTGGCGGGAGATCACGCGCATTTCAACTATGTGCGTCTTCCGGATGACAATCCCTATCTGACGCGCAACGGGCTGATGTTTCTTAAGACGAAGCAGCTTGAGAAGGTGCTCAATGACACGATCACCGCCCAGCCGTTTCTCGGCGCTCTGGCAGCGGATCCTTCCGCGCGGGGGCTGTTTGATTCCCTGGGCCTGATCGCGCAGGGCGTGAAGGCAGGGCAGGCGGATCTCAACGGGTTTGCCGGACCTCTGAACGGATTTTCCAGGGCGCTGTCCCTTGCGGCATCAGGCAAGCCTGAGCCTCTGTCCTGGCAGCAGCTTCTGGGTGGTGGACTGTCTGATCTGGCCGGGCGTTATACCTTTGTGATCACGCAGCCCAGACCGGACTATTCCTCCTTTCAGCCTGGCGGCGATGCGGCGAAGGCGATCCGGAATGCGGCGAATGATCTGGAATTCGTGAAATCCGGCCAGGCGCATGTTTCCATCACCGGCGATGTTCAGATCAGTGACGAGGAGTTTGCCACCGTGGCCGAGGGGATGGTCGCGGGGCTGATCGGGTCTCTGCTGCTGGTGACCCTGTGGCTGTTTCTGGCCGTGCGGTCCTGGCGGGTGATCGTGCCGATCGTACTGACTCTCGTGACGGGTTTGCTGCTGACGACGGGATTTGCCGCCGTTGCGGTTGGCACGCTTAACCTGATTTCCGTGGCATTTGCGATCCTGTTTGTCGGGATTGCAGTGGATTTTGCCATTCAGTTTTCCGTGCGTTTTCTCGCGCAGCCCCACAGCTCCGATGATCCGGCGCAGGATACGCAGACGGCCCTGCATCTGACGGGTGAGGAGACGGGGCATCAGATTCTGGTGGCCGCGGCTGCGACGGCGGCGGGATTTCTGGCTTTCGTACCGACGGATTTTCTTGGTGTGGCGCAGCTCGGGCTGATTGCCGGAATGGGCATGCTGGTGGCTTTCATCTGCACCATCGGACTGCTGCCGGCTCTGCTTTATCTTATGAAGCCGCAGATTGATCAGAAACGTGCGGGTTTTGCTTGGCTGAAACCGGGTGATGTCCTGGTCCGCAGGTATCGCCGTCCGGTGATCGGCGTGTTTGCGGTGCTGGCTCTTGCGGGTGTGGCGCTGATGCCGAAGCTGACCTTTGACGGCGATCCCCTGCATACCAAGGACCCGCATTCCGAGGGTATGCGGACACTGCATCTGCTGATGGAGAACCCGATCTCCTCTCCGTACAGTGCCGAGTTTCTGGTGAAGGACAAGGAGCAGGCACAGGCGCTTGCACAGAAGACCGGTGGACTGCCCGGTGTGCATGATGCGATGTGGCTGGGTTCCTATGTTCCTGAGGATCAGAAGGCCAAGCTGCCGCTGATTCAGGATGCGGCATCCATGCTGCTGTCGACTCTGATCGTCGATACGCCGCAGGCGGCACCCGATGCGGCAGCGCTGCGGGCTTCAGCGGCGAAGGCGGCATCCCGGCTTGGTGAGGTTCTCGGGGCTCTGCCGGGGGATTCCCCGCTGCGGTCGATCCAGGCCTCTCTCGCGAAGCTGTCCGTGGGTTCTGATGATCTGGTGATGCGGATGAACCGTGATCTGGTGCGGTTCCTGCCGATGCAGCTTGATACGCTTAAACTGATGCTTGGCGCAGGTCCTGTGACACTCAGTGATGTTCCGGGGGAGATCCGCCGGGATTATGTCGCGCCTGACGGGCGCTATCTTGTGGAGGTGCATCCGCAGCGGGTGGAGTCCAGCGCGCAGCTCGGGCGGTTCGTGCGCGAGATGCAGGCCGTTTCGCCACAGGTGGCGGGATCTGCGACCGATATTGTCGAGAGCGCGCGCACGATCGTTCATGCGTTCGTGGTTGCGGCGCTGTCTGCGGTTGTCATGATCGCGATCATTCTGGCGGTGGCGCTGCGGCGTCTTCTGGATGCGGCGCTGGTGATCGCGCCGCTGCTGCTGTCCGCGCTGATGACGGTCATTCTGATCGTCTGTGTGCCGGAGACGCTGAATTTCGCGAACATCATCGCCCTGCCTCTGCTGCTGGGCGTTGGCGTTTCGTTCAACATCTATTTCGTCATGAACTGGCGTGCCGGAGTGCGTTTTCCCCTGGCTTCGCCCACGGCTCGTGCGGTTCTGTTCTCGGCCCTGACGACGGGCACGGCGTTCGGGTCCCTGGCGCTGTCGCATCATCCCGGCACGGCCAGCATGGGGCGTCTGCTGCTTCTGTCTCTGGGCTGCACGCTGCTGGCGACGCTGGTGTTCGTGCCTGCGCTTCTGCCAAAGCGTGCTGCGGATGAGATATGACGGCTGCAGCGGGTCGTAATGTCCGGACGGATATTCTCCGCAGTGTCGCGATTCTGCTGGTTCTTTTTCATCACTATAATATTGCGTACCATCTGCCCGGAACGGGAATTACGGGGTGACGATGTTTTTCGCCATTTCCGGATTCCTGATCACATCCGGTGCGGAGAAGCGCTTCGGCTCGCTGCGCGGGATCGGTGTCGGGGCGTTTCTGCGTCTGCGGGCGGCGCGGATTCTGCCGTGCCTGCTGATCCTTCTGCCTGTTGCCACTCTGCTTTCCCTGACGGGACTTCCGATTTTTCTCAGCAGGGCAGAGGAGACGGGGGCTCCGGTCTCTTTCTGGCTGGTCAACGGTGCCGCTCTGACCTTTACGATGAATGTTCTGATCGGCCGGCTTGGCTGGGTGAATTATCTTCTGGGGGTTTTATGGTCTCTGTCGGTGGAGGAGGTGTTCTATCTTGCCTTTCCCCTGCTGTGCCGGGGGCTGCGGCGTACTGCGCTGATCGTGGCTTTTATGCTGGCTATCATCGCTGCCGGTCCGGTCTGGTGGTTATACCACCAGGGTGACGAAGGCGGGTTTCTCTATGCCTATCTCGCGTCATCTGACGGGATTGCCACAGGCTGCTGTGCAGCACTTCTGGCACGGAGATATCCTCTGCAGGGAGGGTGGGTCCGCCTCCTCCGTCCTGTGGTGTGTGCGGGGATGGCGGCGCTGTATCTGTGGAAATCGATTTATGTCACGAACATATGGGGCGTGACGCTGATGGCGGCGGGTACGGCGTTTCTCCTGTGGACCGGAGAGACGCTCCCGCAGGCAGGGGTCGTGCATCGTTCCATTATGATACGGGCTGTCACCTGGTGTGGACGTCGCAGCTATAATACCAACTCTGGGATGCCCTGACTTATATTTGATTTCTTTAGGGTATCGTTTTGGATCGCCCTGTGATTCACCGGA
>NZ_JAJJND010000082.1 GCF_029759835.1 Acetobacter sp. AN02 | reverse complement strand
TCCACAGGTCTCCGTAAAGACCAGCGTTGAATCACGTCCAAGCCAGTCTGAGAAGATCTTTTGTCAACAGAACCTAGATACGAAGGCCGATGGAAGCTTGGTGCGGAGTGCGAACGAGACGGTGATTCAATATTTCTATCAGGACGGGTTATTTACCGTTCCTATTAGTAACGTGAATATTGATTACTATATCTATGCATCTGTGAGTATGGTTGGTACCGATGTCACGCCTTTGCGTTATGTCGTCTGGCTTCTCAGCAGGGACGCTGGCCGGGTAGAATGGATGGCGAAGTAGTGGGAGCGGCTGTCTGACCTACAGCACTGATAATGCGGCTGTCAGCGATGGCGGCCCGGGTCTGCTGATCATCTCCGAATACGGCTGATCTTCTGAGACGACACGCTGGGTCTGCGTAAAATCGTGCTAGAGGCTGCCTTCCGGCCCGCAGGCCCGATATCCGGAGGAGCAGACGTGAACGTCAGAGTAGCAGAAGCCAGCGCAGTCAGAGTCGAGCCGGTCAGTTCACCGCTGACCGGTCATGCCCGGCCACCGGGCTCCAAATCCCTGACCAATCGGGCTCTGCCCCTGGCCGCAATGGCCAGAGGTGTCAGCCATCTGTCGGGCGCGCTGAAAAGCGATGACACCCGGTACATGGCAGCAGCACTGCGACAGATGGGCGTGGAGATCAGCGAGCCGGACGAGACCGGCTTTGTGATCTCCGGTTCCGGAGCACTGAAGCCGCCGTCAGAGCCTCTCTTCCTTGGTAATGCCGGAACTGCGGTCCGGTTTCTGACTGCCCTGACGGCTCTGGTCCCGGGAGATGTGACCGTCACCGGCGATGCCCATATGCAAAAACGCCCTATTGCGCCCCTGATTGCAGCGCTTCAGGCTCTGGGTGTCAGGGCTGAGGCCCCCACAGGCTGCCCGCCTGTCAAGGTGCAGGGCAGCGGGCATCTGCCAGGTGGTGCGGTTACGATCGATGCCAATCTCTCCAGCCAGTATATTTCGGCCATTTTGATGGCCGCAGGCTGTGCGGATGCTCCGGTTTCCGTGCAGCTCAGCGGGGAGGGGCTGGACGCACGCGGCTATGTCGATCTGACACTTGCAAGCATGCGCGCTTTTGGCGGAGAGGTGAGGCAGACCGGGGAAACCTCCTGGGACGTGCAGCCATCCGGCTACAGAGCGGCGGATGTCCTGATCGAGCCGGATGCCTCGGCCGCAACCTATCTCTGGGCAGCAGGACAGCTGACCGGCGGCAGGATCGATATCGGCCTTGCTCCGGAAGACTTCTCCCAGCCCGATGCCCGCGCCTGGGATATCATTTCCGCCTTTCCGCACATGCCGGATGTGATTGACGGCTCGCAGATGCAGGACGCCATACCAACCCTTGCGGTCATGGCGGCCTTTAACGCGAAACCGGTCCGGTTCGTCGGAATCCATAACCTGCGTGTGAAGGAATGCGATCGTATCGCGGCCCTGTCCGGCGGCCTGAACCTGATCCGCCCGGGACTGGCCGGAGAGGAAGGTGACGATCTGATCGTGATGTCAGATCCCGCACTCACAGGCAGCAGCTGCACGGCGCATATTCCGACATACGCGGATCATCGTATCGCAATGTCCTTCGCCCTTGCAGGTCTTTGCATGCATGGCGTCACGATTCTCGACCCGGGCTGCGTCGCGAAGACCTGGCCGGGCTACTGGGACACCCTGGCAGAGCTCGGGGTCGGATTGCATTTCACAGACTGAGGCCGTGACATAGGCGATACCCCGTGCGGTTTGCGTCTTTTGATCAGGAAGGCTATGTCCCTCCGCAGGTGCCGGTTCCTGCCTCTGGTAAGTCCGGCTCCGGCAGGCCGGTCTGCGGCCGGCCATGATTTTCTGCCTACCGCGCGGCGCGGAAACGGAACACAGCCCCCGCTGTTCCGTCCCCGTTACGCAGGACCGGGCAATCCGGAGAATGCTGTCCTGATGTCTGAGATAAAGATACGTCTGTCCGCCGATGAGGTTCCGTCCGGTCTGCTGCCGGTCGAAGGTCAGGAAGGGGTGTGGCACCTCGCGCCGCCGGAGAAGGAATACGGCCACCTCTTCCCGGCAAAGGTGCTGACCGTCCATCACTGGACCGACCGCCTGTTCAGCTTCACGACCACGCGTGATCCGGCCCTGCGTTTCGAGAACGGCCAGTTCACGATGATCGGCATGGAAGTGGACGGCAAGCCGCTGCTGCGCGCCTATTCCATCGCTTCTCCGAATTATGAGGAGCACATGGAGTTCCTGTCCATCGCCGTGCAGGACGGACCGCTGACCTCCCGCCTGCAGCACGTCAAGGTCGGAGACACGGTTCTGATCGGACGCAAGCCGGTCGGCACGCTGCTGCTCGATAACCTGCGTCCGGGCCGGAATCTCTATTTCCTGTCCACCGGCACGGGTCTGGCTCCGTTCATGAGCCTTATCAAGGATCCCGAGTGCTATGAGCGCTACGAGAACGTGGTCCTGACCCACACGGTTCGTATCTCGGGCGAGCTGGCCTATTTCAACCATATCCGCCACGAGCTGCCGCAGCACGACTTCCTCGGAGAGATGATCACGGAGAAGCTGCGCTACTACCCGGCCGTAACGCGTGAGGCCTTCGAGGTCACGGATCGCATCACCACACTGATCGAAAACGGAAAGATCTTCAGCGATCTCGGCCTTCCGGCCTTCGATCCCGAGCTCGACAGGGTCATGATCTGCGGCTCGCCTGAAATGCTTGCCGATACCGAGAAGCTGCTGGAAAGCCGGGGCTTTGACGAGGGCAATAATTCCCGCCCGGGTGCCTACGTCGTTGAAAAGGCGTTTGCCGAGCGATAAGCAGGACAGGTCCGCCCGGCAGGAAGAGCCGGGCGGGCAGACAGGCGAACAGCAGGAAGCCCGGAGAGAGCCATGAGCCGCGATACTGACCTTCTGGTGATCGGAGCCGGCTCCGGCGGCGTACGATGCGCACGTATCGCAGCCTCACATGGCGCCAGGGTCGCCGTCGCGGAAGGCCGCCACTGGGGTGGTACCTGCGTCAATCTCGGCTGCGTTCCAAAAAAACTTCTCGTCCAGGCGTCAGAATACGGCGACTACGTTGCAGACAGCCATGGCTTTGGCTGGAACACGCAGCGCGGTGATTTCGACTGGCAGAAGCTGATCGCGGCCAAAGACAAGGAAATTTCCCGGCTCAACGGTATCTACACGTCAATGCTGGATAAGTCGGGCGTTCGTCTCCTCACCGGACATGCCCGGTTTGAGGATGCACACACCATCCTGGTCGAGCCGACGGAACTGGATCCCGAAGCAAAGCCCGTACGCATCACGGCGGACCGGATTGTCATCGCAACCGGCGGCCAGCCCGTCCGTCCGGATATCGAAGGCGCGGAACTGGGCATCACCTCTGATGAGGTCTTTCACCTTCCGGTCATGCCGCAAAGGATCGCCATTATCGGCGGCGGATATATCGGCGTTGAGTTTGCAGGCCTTTTTGCCGGTCTCGGTGCAAAGGTCGATCTGGTCTATCGCCAGACTCTCCCCCTGCGCGGATTTGATGAGGAACTGCGTACCGCGCTGCACAAAGGTCTCGACCTGCGTTCTGTCACGCAGCATGAGGAGTGCTCGCCGGTCAGCATCTCACGCACGGCAGACGGGCTGAAGATCCGGCTGGATAACGGTCAGGATCTCATCGCGGACCAGGTCATGTTCGCCACAGGGCGCGTGCCGAAAACCGCAGCTCTGGGGCTGGAAAACACCCGGGTCAGAACAACCGGACAGGGACGGATCATTGTCGGACATGACAGTGAGACCGACGAGCCGGGTATCTTCGCCATCGGTGATGTCACGAACCGGCTGAATCTCACGCCTGTTGCAATCGCCGAGGGACATATCCTTGCGGATCGTCTTTTCGCGAATCGGGCTCGGGAGTGGGACTTCGACGCCACGCCGAAAGCCGTCTTCTTCACGCCCCCGCTTGCCAGTGCCGGTCTGACGGAAGAAGAGGCGGCGAAAGACCGGATCGTGGATATCTACACCACGGAATTCCGTCCGATGCGGCACGTCCTCAGCGGGCGCGAGAGACGCACCTTCATGAAGCTTGTGGTCGATCAGGCCTCGGAAAAAGTGCTGGGGGCTCACATGTATGGCGAGGACGCTCCGGAGATCATTCAGGGGCTTTCCATCGCGATCGCAGCCGGACTGCGGAAGGCTGATTTTGACCGGACGATCGGCGTTCACCCGACCTCGGCAGAGGAATTCGTCACCATGAGAACGCGCACCCGTATCTCCGGTAAGTGATTTTTTGTGCTTTCGGCTGTCTCTCTCTTGAGAAAGTCGTTCCGGTTAGGCTACGTATCCAGAGAGCATACGCACCCGTAACGACCGGATATCCCTGTTGCGCGGGTGGGTGAACGCCCGGAACGCCTGCAGGAGAAGCTGGTTAATGAGACAACGGGAAGCAGGAACGCACAGATCCCGCAGAATTCTGTCCCCGCAGACAGGAATCATGGCCGCCGCAGCCCTGGCTGTCACCGGTATGGCGACGCCGGTCATGGCAGCGGACGCACCGCCTGCCATCGATACGGGCGATACGGCCTGGATGCTGGTCAGCACGGCTCTGGTCCTGATGATGACCATTCCCGGCCTCGCGCTGTTCTATGCAGGTATGGTCCGCAAGAAAAACGTTCTTGCGACGCTGATGCAGAGCTTCGCGATCTGCTGCATCATCACCATCGTCTGGATGGTCGTCGGATATTCCCTCACTTTCTCCACGGGCACACCCTGGATCGGCGGACTGTCAAAAGCCTTCCTCAGCACGCTTGGTGAACACATCAGCAACGGCGGAGATATCGGCTTCACCCTCGGGGCGGATTCCTCCAACGCCACGACGATGACGATCCCCGAGAGCGTCTTCATGATGTTCCAGATGACCTTCGCCATCATCACTCCGGCCCTGATCACCGGTGCCTTCGCGGAGCGCATGAAATTTTCCGCGCTCTGCCTGTTCACCATCCTATGGTCCGTCGTGGTGTATTCCCCGGTCGCGCACTGGGTCTGGAGCCCGATCGGCTGGCTCGGCGGTCTCGGAACACTGGATTTCGCAGGCGGAACCGTGGTGCACATCAACGCCGGAATCGCGGGCCTGGTCTGCGCTCTCGTGCTCGGTAAACGTCGCGGCTTCGGTGCGGATGATCTGGCTCCCTTTAACCTGACCTACGCCGTTATCGGTGCCTCCCTGCTCTGGGTCGGCTGGTTCGGCTTCAACGCAGGCTCCGCTGTCGGCGCGAACGGCCGTGCAGGCATGGCCATGGCAACCACACAGATCGCAGCCGCCGCCGCAGGCGTGGGCTGGATGGTCACGGAATGGATCCATCGCGGCAAGCCGACCGTGCTCGGGATCATCTCCGGTGCCGTCGGCGGACTGGTCGCGATCACGCCCGCAGCAGGATTCGTCCTTCCCGGCGGCTCTCTTGCCATCGGTCTGATCACGGGCGTGGTATGCTACTTCTCCGCTACAAGCCTGAAACATGCGTTCGGCTATGACGACAGCCTCGATGCCTTCGGCGTACACGGTGTCGGCGGGATCATCGGTGCCCTGCTCACCGGCGTGTTCGCCTATGGCCCGCTCAGCGCGACAGAGGCCAATCCGGGTGGCACCTCCGGTTCCCTGCATCAGCTTCTCATCCAGGCCGAGGCTGTCGGTGTCACGATCATCTGGTGCGGCGTCATGACCTTCATCCTGCTGAAGATTGTCGATATCGCCATCGGCCTGCGTGTGACCACGGAAGAGGAAATGGAAGGCCTCGACGTGTCTCTCCACGGAGAGCGTATCTCCTGATCACCGTTCTTCAGACACTCTGAAAGGAAAACCTGCTCCCCGAAAGGAGAGCAGTTTTTTTTCGGCTTCCGCGCATCACACAGAGGCGCAGGAACTTATTCAAAGCAAAACGCCCCCCGGCCGAAACCGGAGGGCGTTCCTCATTTTATCGTGTCGGACATCCGATCAGACGAGAGCATCCACATCAGCTGCGGAGCGGCCGTTGATCAGAAGACCATCTTCCCCGGCCGAGATCTGCACCGGCTCGCCATCATGGATGGCACCCTCCAGCAGCAGTTCCGCCAGAGGGTTCTGCAGAGCCCGCTGCACGACACGCTTCAGCGGGCGGGCACCATAGACCGGATCATAGCCCTCATTCGCCAGCCACTGATGCGCCAGATCGTCCAGCGTGATCGTAATGTGGCGGTCATTGAGCAGACTCTGAAGACGGCCGATCTGAATATCCACGATCCGCGCCATATCCGCCTTCTGAAGCCGCGAGAACAGAACGATCTCATCCAGACGATTGAGGAACTCCGGCCGGAAATGCGCCCGCACCACATCCATGACCTGCGCCCGGACCTTCTCGGCGGGCTCTCCGTCCGGCTGGTTCGCCAGCATTTCGGAGCCGAGATTGCTCGTCAGGACGATGATGGTGTTGCGGAAATCGACCGTCCGGCCCTGACCATCCGTCAGCCGTCCGTCATCCAGAACCTGCAGAAGGATGTTGAAAACATCGCCATGCGCTTTCTCAACCTCATCAAACAGGATCACCTGATAAGGGCGCCGCCGCACGGCCTCGGTCAGAACGCCGCCTTCCTCATATCCGACATACCCCGGAGGCGCGCCGATCAGACGGGCCACCGCGTGTTTCTCCATGAACTCGCTCATGTCGATCCGCAGCAGCGCCTTCTCGTCGTCAAACAGGAACTGCGCCAGAGCCTTGACCAGTTCCGTCTTGCCGACGCCCGTCGGGCCGAGGAACAGGAAGGAGCCGATCGGACGATTCGGGTCCTGCAGGCCGGCACGGGCACGACGAACCGCGCTGGACACGGCCCTGAGCGCCGTCTCCTGACCGATCACGCGCTTCCGCAGCTCGTCTTCCATCCGCAGCAGCTTGGCGCGCTCACCTTCCAGCATCCGGTCAATCGGAACACCGGTCCAGCGCGACACGACAGAGGCAATGCCCTGCTCCGTCACGGACTGGGAAACGAGATCCCCCGTTGATCCGGCCTGCTCCTCCTGTGCTCTGGCGATCTGTCCCTCCAGAGCAGGAATGGTGCCGTACATCAGCTCCGATGCCTTGCCGAGATCGCCTGTGCGCTGCGCCACCTCAACTGCGGAACGGGCTGCGTCGAGCTGTTCCTTCAGCTTCTGAACGGCATTCACGCGATCCTTTTCTGCATGCCAGGCCGCATTCATCGCATCGGATTTTTCTTCCAGATCAGCGAGTTCCGCATCCACCTTTTCCAGACGGTCCCGGCTGGCGGAATCTTCTTCCTTGCGCAGTGCCTCCCGCTCGATCTTCAGCTGAATGACACGACGATCCAGCTCATCCAGCTCTTCCGGTTTGCTGTCGATCTGCATCCGCAGGCGGCTTGCCGCCTCATCAACAAGGTCAATCGCCTTATCCGGCAGAAAGCGGTCGGTGATATAGCGATTGGACAGCGTCGCAGCGGCAACCAGTGCACCGTCACTGATACGCACCCCGTGATGAAGCTCGTATTTCTCCTTGATCCCGCGAAGGATGGAGATGGTGTCGGGCACGGACGGCTCACCCACGAAAACCGGCTGGAAACGACGAGCCAGAGCCGCATCCTTTTCAATATACTTCCGGTATTCATCCAGAGTCGTCGCGCCGATACAGTGCAGCGTGCCGCGGGCCAGTTCCGGCTTGATCAGATTGGACGCATCCATCGCGCCGTCACTTCTTCCGGCTCCGACCAGCGTATGCATCTCATCGATGAACAGGATGATCTGCCCCTCGGCCGTCTCGATCTCCTTAAGAACGGCCTTGAGACGCTCCTCAAACTCACCACGATATTTCGCACCGGCGATCAGCGCGCCCATATCGAGGGACAACAGCTTCTTGTTCCGGAGGGCTTCCGGCACGTCACCGTTGACGATGCGCTGTGCCAGCCCTTCGACAATGGCCGTCTTGCCGACACCCGGCTCACCGATCAGAACCGGGTTGTTCTTGCTCCGGCGCGCCAGAACCTGCACGGCACGGCGGATTTCCTCGTCACGGCCGATCACCGGATCAAGCTTTCCGGCCTGCGCGACAGCCGTCACGTCACGCGCATATTTTTTCAGCGCATCAAATCCGGCCTCTGCATTCTCGCCGGTCACGGTGCGTCCCTTGCGGATTGCAGCCACGGCCTTTTCAAGTGCGGCAGGCGTCGCGCCATGATCCTTCAGTGCCCGCCCGGCAGGCGTGTCGGACGCAGCGATGGCAACGAGAAGACGATCCTGGGCAACAAAGCTGTCTCCCGCCTTCTCCGCACTCTGCACGGCATTATCAAGGAGGCGCGCAAGATCAGGTGTGCCCTGGGGCTGGCCCGCGCCGCCGCCCTGCACCCTGGGCAGTTTCGCAAGAGCTTCGCCGGTCGCGGTAAGCACGGCTTTGGGATCGCCCCCGGCCGCACGAATAAGAGAAGAGGCAGCCCCTTCAGGATCGTCAAGGAGAGCCTTGAGCAGGTGCTCAGGTGTCAGTTGCTGATTATATTCACGCAGCGCAATCGTCTGTGCGGCCTGCAGGAACCCGCGTGAGCGTTCCGTAAATTTCTGGATATCCATATCTCAGTCCCTTCTGTTCAGGCGACGTCATGTTCCGGCAGTCCCTCATGGAGGCAACTGCCCGTTACAGGCGATATGGGAAACACTCTGCCACGGTGCAAGAGGCGGTAGCGGGGACGCCGGGTTCAGCTTGCGAAAACGATTGTTTTTCGCCCGTAAAGGATGGTTCTGCGCTCGATATGATATCTGACGGCTCGCGCCAGTACGCGGCGCTCAATATCGCGCCCCTTGCGGATCAGATCGTCCGGGCTGTCGGCGTGGGAAATCCGCTCTACATCCTGTTCGATGATCGGCCCCTCATCCAGATCCTGCGTCACGTAATGTGCGGTCGCGCCGATCAGTTTCACTCCGCGGCGGAACGCCTGGTGATAGGGGCGCGCGCCCTTGAAACCGGGAAGGAAGGAGTGGTGGATGTTGATACAGCGCCCGGAGAAATCCCTCGCCATATCGTCGGAAAGGATCTGCATGTAACGGGCAAGGATCATCAGATCCGCACCGCTGTTCCTGAATACCTCACGGATCTGCTGCTCCTGCTCCGCTCTGGTGTCTCTGGTTACAGGCAGATAATGGAACGGAATTCCGTCAAAATGCAGATGGGAATAGGCGTCCCGCGGATGATTGGACACAATACCGACAGGATCGACCGGCAGTTCCCCGATCCGCCAGCGATAGAGCAGATCCGCCAGGCAGTGATCAAAACGGGAGACCAGCAGAAGGACCTTTTCCCGTCTGTTCGCGTCCGAAATCTCCCACTGCATATCGAACGCCGCAGCCACCGAACGGAATGCCTCACGCACAGGCAGAAGCCCGGATGAGAGATCCGTCAGCCGGAAAACCACACGCATGAAAAACCGGCGGGGCTCGTCTCCGTCCTCGCCGCTGTTGTCGAACTGCTGCGCCTCCGTAATGTCCCCCCCGCTTTCGAACAGGCATTGAGTCACGGTCGCCACGATCCCCGGACGGTTGGGGCAGCTCAGGGTCAGGATACACAGCGAGGACAGGGCAGAAGACATCAGGTGGTGCTTTTTCCGGTTCGGTAAAGACGGGACAGACCTGCGACGGCCATACGACTGCGGCGGGGATCAGGCAAGGCCCGGAGGCTTTGCGGGAGAGTGGTATCAAATGCTAAGGTCTGTATGAATACCCATCCCGGAAACGCCTTTCCCCGGCACAGGTGCTGATACATGCAGTTTTCATCACTTCCCGCTCTTCCGCTCTGGGCGCAGTCCGCGCTCCTGGCCCTGATGCTGATGTTCGCCCTGCTGTTCCTGTTCATGCCCTTTGCTGTCTACGGCGTGAAAAGTCGTCTGAGGGAGATGGAGCTTCGTCTGGAGGAAATCCGGGCGGAACTCCGGGTGATCACGTCAAGACTCGGCGGACTCGAACCGCCTGCCCGGACCGAGTGGACACCGCCCCCGGCGCCGGAACGCCCGTCCCCCGAGTTTCGTGCCCCCGGTGCTCCGGTCCGGCCTGTCGCCGCCACGGCTCCGAAACCGGTCGATCCCGTTCCGGCTGCGCCTGATCCTGTGCAGCCTCCGCAAGCCGCCCCCCGATCCGAAGAAAAAGCTGCCCCGCGTACGGAGCAGGAAGGCCAGCCCGCAAGTGCAGGAACATCTCCGCTGGCCGCTTCGCCTCTCAGGGCTGCCCGTGTGACCGATGCCTATGAACCGCATGACACGACGCCGCCGGAGCCGGTGAGCCCTGCCGCTGCGGTGCCGCGTGCAGCTTCGCGCATGCCATGGCACACCATGCGTCAGGATGTGCGGGAAGAGCCTTCCGTCTCGTTTCCGGAAAAGAAAAATAGCAGCACGGAACGGCCTGAACCGGTTCTTCGCTGGCCTGGTCGTCATGATCGGGATAACGGACCGCAGTAAAGCCCTGTCCGGCTTGGCGTACATGTCTGAATCGTGAAATGTCTTTCATGGCAGTTCCGGTAGTCCGGTACGTCTGCCGGTCAGGCAGACTCGTAACAGATCGGGGTTTTTGCAGACGGATTTTCCTGCTCTCCCGCCGGGATTCACCCTGATTTCGTGCTGTATCGGGAGCCTGACCACCCCGGGCAAGCTTCAATCTGCCGTGGGAAATAAGGCGAATTCACAAAATGAAGATATATTAAAATGCTTTGAGAGAAAGAAACGCAAAAAGAACATCTGGTTTCACTTAAGAAAATATATCTCATAAAAAATATGTTTTAAAATATTTTTAATTATATCTATGATAAAAATTAGAAACTAAATAAAATATATGAAAATATTATTGAATATTTTATAAAAAATAACTTCCTTTATTTTCATGTTTGATCCTGAAATTATTTCTATATTATAGTTATGAAAGAAAGGTGCGGGACAGGCGCTTTGCGGATGAGACATAGGTGATCTGAGGACCTCTGATTGAGGCGGTTCGCCCGCGTGGCAGGACTCCGCCCCATGACCTGAGTCGTACGTGTTTAGTCCCGGGATTTGGTGGATTGGGTTGATGATGAATCGATCTGGTTCTGAAGTCCATATTTTGCAGAT
>NZ_JAJJND010000081.1 GCF_029759835.1 Acetobacter sp. AN02 | reverse complement strand
GATTGCCCATTCCTCGTCCAAAAGCCCAATCCGCTCGCCCAACGATGCCTCCAAAAGGCAGCGTTGAATCAATCACAGACGTTACTGTCAACCTTTGTCCACGAAGCCTAATTTCTCACGAAAAGGATCAATTTCATCAGCAAATATAAATATATGAATATTCATCGGAATAATCTGATTTTGTATATCTGACACGGAAAATCTCCGGAATATCCGCTGACTGATCCGGGCTGAACGGTCTGGCGGCGCCACCCTTAAATGAAACCTGTCCTTAAACCTGGGACACTCGGACGAGTTTTATGGGTGTGCAGCTACACTCTGCAACAAAAAAACCAGGCGCCATAAATTCACCCTGACAAGTGAACCTCCTCTGGTCCCCCCGCCGCACCAATGCTAGGGCAGCAGCCGTAAAACACACCCCGCAGACACCGCAGCAAGGAGACCCCCGCATGGCCGCCCCCGACGAACGTAAAAAGGTCCGGAAAGTCGTTCTGGCCTATTCCGGCGGCCTCGACACCTCCGTCATCCTGCGCTGGCTGCAGAAGGAATACGGCTGCGAGGTCGTCACCTTCACCGCCGATCTCGGCCAGGGAGAGGAACTCGAACCCGCCCGCAAAAAGGCCGAGATGTTCGGCGTAAAGGACATCTTCGTCGAAGACCTGCGCGAAACCTTCGTCAAGGACTTCGTATTCCCGATGTTCCGCGCCAACACGCTCTACGAAGGCCAGTACCTGCTCGGCACCTCCATCGCCCGCCCGCTGATCGCACAGCGCCAGATCGAAATCGCGGAACAGGTCGGCGCAGACGCCGTAGCCCACGGCGCAACCGGAAAAGGCAACGACCAGGTCCGCTTCGAAATCGCCTACTATGCCCTGCGGCCGGACATCACCGTCATCGCCCCCTGGCGCGAATGGGACCTGACCTCCCGCACCCGCCTGCTGTCATTTGCCGAGGAAAACCAGATCCCCATCGCAAAGGACAAGCGCGGAGAAGCCCCGTTCTCGGTGGACGCCAACCTGCTGCACTCCTCCTCCGAAGGCAAAATCCTCGAAGACCCCGCCGTCGCTCCGGAGGAAATCGTCTTCCAGCGCACGATCTCCCCCGAAGCCGCACCGGATAAACCCACGGAAATCACGATCGACTTCGTCTCCGGAGACCCGGTCGCCATCAACGGAGAAACCCTCTCCCCGGCCACCCTGCTCACGAAGCTCAATGAACTCGGCAAAGCCAACGGAATCGGCCGCCTCGACCTCGTGGAAAACCGCTTCGTCGGCATGAAATCACGCGGCATCTACGAAACCCCGGGCGGCACGATCCTGCTCGCCGCCCACCGCGCCATCGAATCCATCACGCTGGACCGGGAGGCCATGCACCTCAAGGACAGCGTCATGCCGCGCTACGCCGAAATCATCTATAACGGCTTCTGGTTCTCCCCCGAGCGCCGGATGCTCCAGGCCCTGATCGATACATCACAGCATTCCGTCACAGGCCGCGTTCGCCTGAAACTCTATAAAGGGAATGTGATCTGCATCGGACGGGAAAGCCCGAACAGTCTGTATGATACACGCGTTGTCACCTTCGAGGACGATCAGGGCGCATACAACCAGCAGGACGCCCAGGGCTTCATCAGGCTGAACGCCCTGCGCCTGCGCCTCGGCGCACAGATCGGCCGGCGCGGCGGCGCTCTCTGAACCCCGTCCGCAAAAAACCCTGACAGAGAGGTGTCATGACCCGTTCGACCCGTATGCTCCGCCTGCTCCCCGCAGCCGCCTGTGCAGCCGCAACGCTCACGCTCTCAGCCTGCGCCGGCAAGCCTGAACTGACGCCGGAACAGCAGTTCCAGGAAGCCGTCGCACAGCCCGGCGTGCAGAAACTGCCCGACGGCCTGGCCTACAAGGTCCTCGCCTCCGGTCCCAAGGACGGACCCCAGCCCAGAAAGGGCGACATGATGATGCTGATCTATGAAGGTCGCCTGCCCGACGGCTCGATCTTCGACAGCTCGGACCAGCACGGAAACGGCGCCTATATGCAGATGCCGCTCGACGGCCTCGTCCAGGGCTGGATGGAAGGACTGCCCCTGATGCACGTCGGAGATACGTGGATGCTCTACGTCCCGGCAAAACTGGGATACGGCCACCGCGAACTCGGCGTGATCCCCAAGGACAGCCCGCTGATCTTCAAGGTCCAGCTCCTCGGCGTCTCGCCCGCCCCCGCAGAAGGCGGCTGATCCCGATCCGGCATGAGGCGGCCTCACAACCACCTCATGCCGCACACAACGTTATTTCTTCTTCCCGCCCGCAGACGGCGTCTGACCAGTCCCCTCGTCCAGAACCTTCCGGCACGCAGGAGAAATCTTCTTCCGGTTTCTCGTCAGACAGGCCGCAATCTTCGATTCATCAGGAATCGAAAACATACAGTACCTCATCGCATCCGCCCGACAGGCCCTGCTCTGCTCCTCACGCGTCGCAGCATGCGCCGACACCAGGAAAACCGACGCAATGCCAGGCAGCAAAACCCAACCCCTCAACACCATACCTCTCCCCGTACATAAACCGCACCGCCTCCGGCACGCAGCCCTCCTCCTGATCCCCCTGGCCCTCACAGCCTGCTCGGGAAAAAAGGACGGACACCACCTCTATGCGACCAACTGCGGAATCTGTCACCACGGCGGCGGCGGACAGAAAGGCGAAGTCCCGCCCCTCACCGGACGGCTGGGCATCATCGCCGCCACAAAGGAAGGACGGGCCTACCTCGCAGCCGTCCTGATGAACGGCCTCGGCGGACCCATCACCGCAAACGGAGAACCCTACTCCGCAGGAATGCCCCCCTTCCGCTACCTCGACGACGAAACCGTCGCGAAAATCCTGACCTGGCTCGCCGCACAGGACACACAGGGAACACCCCCCGTCATCACCCCGGCCGAAATCGCCAAAGCCCGCGCCCGCCCCGTATCCTCAGGAGACGTCGCCCTCATGCGGGAAAACCTGAACAGACAGCACCCGATCCCCTGACCGCCCCCGCCCGGAGCACACCCCCATGCCAGACTTCACATTCCACCAGGTCGACGTGTTCAGCAGCATCCGGCTGAAAGGAAATCCCCTGGCCGTCGTCTCCGGCGCAGACGATCTGAGCGAGACAGAGATGGCCGCATTCGCAAACTGGACCAGCCTGAGCGAGACAACCTTCCTGCTCAGACCCTCCGTTCCCGAAGCAGACTACCGCGTCCGTATCTTCACCCCCTTCCAGGAACTGCCCTTCGCCGGACACCCCACACTCGGATCAGCCTGGGTCTGGCGCGCCACAGGCGGACAGCCCGCACGCACGGACACCATCATCCAGGAATGCGGCGCAGGACTCGTCTCCGTCCGCCAGAACGGCACGCAGCTCGCCTTCATCGCCCCGCCCATGCTCCGCTCCGGACCCGTATCTCCCGAACTGCTCGCACAGACCCTCCAGGCCCTCGGCCTCAGCCCCGCACAGGTCACGGATTCCGCCTGGACAGATAACGGGCCCGGCTTCTTCTCCCTCCTGCTGGACAGCCGCAAGACACTCCTGAACATCCGGCCGGACTACGCACGCCTGGGAAATCTGAAAGTCGGACTCGTCGCCCCCTGCGAAAAAGAAGACAGCACGGACGCACAGTTCGAACTGCGCCTGTTCTTCTGCTCCGAAGGCAGAGGCTTTGAAGACCCGGTCACAGGCAGCCTGAACGCCGCCGTCGCAAAATGGCTTGCAGACAGCGGACGCGCCCCGGAAAAGACATGGACAGCCATACAGGGAACCGCCCTCGGCAGACAGGGCCGTATCAGCCTCACCCGCGAGGGAGACGACATCCTCGTCGGAGGCAGCGTCGTGCCCTGTATTTCCGGCACGGTCACCCTCTAAAACACCCCGCTTGACCACTCGCCCCAAACGCCGGAAAACACCTGCATGAAACGCGTCTTTTCCGGCATCCAGCCGTCCGGCATCCCCCACCTCGGCAACTATCTCGGAGCCATCCGCAACTGGGTGACCCTCCAGGAAGAACACGAGTGCATCTTCTGCCTCGTGGACCTGCACGCCATCACCGTCTGGCAGGACCCGAAAGAACTGCAGGAACACACCCTGCAGCAGACAGCCGTGCTGCTCGCCGCCGGAATCGATCCTCAGCGGCATATCCTGTTCAACCAGTCCGCCGTCTCCGCACACGCCCGGCTGGCCTGGATCTTCAACTGCGTCTCCCGCCTCGGCTGGCTCAACCGCATGACACAGTTCAAGGACAAGGCCGGAAAAAACCGCGAGAACCACTCCGCAGGCCTCTACGTCTATCCAAACCTGATGGCCGCAGACATCCTCACATACAAAGCCACCCTGGTCCCGGTCGGAGACGACCAGAAACAGCATATCGAACTCGCCAACGATATCGCCCAGAAATTCAACCACGACTACGGAACGGACTTCTTCCCGCAGATCGAACCCTTCACGCCGCCCGCCGCCCGCGTCATGAGCCTGCGTGACGGAACCAAGAAAATGTCCAAATCCGATCCCTCGGAACAGAGCCGGATCGACCTCACGGACGACGCAGACACCATCGCCCAGAAAGTCCGCCGCGCGAAAACCGATTCCGACCCACTGCCTTCAGAAACGGAAGGCCTGGCCGAACGCCCCGAAGCCCGCAATCTCGTGGGCCTCTACGCCGCCGTCAGCAGCACGCCCCCCGAACAGGTCCTCGCGGAATTCGGAGGCCAGGGCTTCGGAACCTTCAAATCCGCCCTGGCAGACCGCCTCAGCACCACGATCGGACCGATCGCCGATGAAACCCGCCGCCTGCTGGACGACAGATCCCACCTGCTCTCCGTCCTCCGCAACGGCGCGGACCGCGCCCGCGCCATCGCAGAACCGATCGTGACAGAAGCAGAACAGCTCGTCGGATTCCTCAGGTAACCCCGATGAGCGGCGATACACTCCTCTCCCCGGACCTCACCGCAGACATCACACAGGCCGCCGGACGGCTGCTCACCCGCGCCCGCGCCGCAGGCCTGCGGATCGTCACGGCGGAAAGCTGCACCGGCGGCCTGATCGCAGGCACACTGACACACCACGCAGGATCATCAGACGTCGTCTCAGGCGGCTTCGTGACCTATTCAAACGCCATGAAGCAGCACCTGCTGGGCGTCCGGACCATAACTCTGGAACATCACGGGGCCGTCAGCAGCGAAACCGTCGCGGAAATGGCCGCAGGCGCACTGCGCGCCGCACCGGACGCACAGATCGCTATCGCCGTCTCCGGCGTCGCAGGCCCGGGCGGCGGCACCGATGCAAAACCGGTCGGACTGGTCTGGTTCGGCCTCGCCACACCCTCCGGCGTGCACACGGAACACCGGATCTTCCCCGGAGACCGCACCCGCGTCCGCTCGGACACCGTGCGGCACGCCCTAGAGCTGCTGGATCAGGCGATCGCCTGATCCCCCGCAGAGGTCTCCGCATCCGGCACACTCTCCGGAGCAGCCGCAGTCACACGCTCCAGAACCGCCCCGAAAAACCCGTCCGTCCCGTCACGATACGGAGACAGTCGCACTGTCTCACGCCCCCGAAGCGCCTCGGGCACAAAAGCGGAATCCGCCCCGACCAGACGGAACGCCCCGTTCCGCTTCAGAAAAGCCGCGATCTGATCGCCGTTTTCCGCCTCCAGAACCGAACAGGTCGCATAAACCATCCGCCCGCCCGGCTTCACCAGAGCCGCCGCACGATCCAGAATCTCAGACTGCTTGACCGTCAGTTCACGCAGATCATCCCGCGTCAGACGCAGACGCGCATCCGGATTCCGGCGCCACGTCCCCGTCCCCGTGCAGGGCGCATCCACCAGAACACGGTCGAAACTCCCCGCCCGGCGCTTGGCCCACTTGTCCCCCGGCACCAGAAGATGCCGCTCGACATTATGAACCCCCGCCCGGCGCAGACGTTTCACAGCTCCCTCAAGCCGTGTCTCGGACACGTCACAGGCCACGATCTGCCCGCGATTGAGCATCGTCATCGCCAGACCAAGCGTCTTGCCCCCGGCCCCGGCACAGTAATCCAAAACCCGCATCCCCGGCTCCGCCCCGACCAGGGTCACAAGAACCTGACTGCCCTCATCCTGAATCTCGACCAGACCATCACGGAACGCACGGCTCGCCGTCACAGGCTGACGCCCCGGCAGACGCAGCCCCCAGGGAGACAGAGACGCCTCCTCAGCCCGCAGACCCTCCTGCGCCAGAGACCGCCGCGCCTCGTCCCGCGTCCCGGACAGCGTGTTCACACGCAGATCCAGAGACGCCTCCGTCCCGAGCGCCTCAAGCTCAGCCTCCGTCTCCGCCCCGAACCGCTCCTCCAGCAGAGGCAAAAGCCAGTCCGGAACCTCCAGACGCACGGCACGCGGCATCTCAGCTTCATCCGCCGCAGCCAGACGATCCAGCACGAACCGCTCGTCCCGCGTCAGAACACCCGGAGCAAACCGCCCCTCAACATAGGCCTGCGCCACCTCCCCGGCCGGACGCCCCTGCTCAATAAGCAGCGCCGCAACCAGAAGACGCGGCGTCACATCCCCGCCCGCCTGCGTCAGCCGCCAGCCAAGCCGCCGCCAGCGCCGCAGAACATCCCAGACAAGACCGGACACGGCCCGCCGGTCTCCGCCACCGATAAACCGGCGCTCCCGGAAAAAGGAATTGGCCACGGCATCCGCAGGACGACGCGGCGCATCCTCCATCGCCGTCAGAAGATCAATGGCTGCAGCCAGACGGGCAGAAGGTGTCATAAACCGATCAGTCCCGGCGATAGTTCGGAGCTTCACGCGTGATCGACACGTCATGAACGTGGCTCTCACGCAGACCTGCACCGGTAATCCGGCGGAACTTCGCCCGCGTCTGCAGATCGGAAAGCGTCGCGGAACCGGTATAGCCCATCCCGGCCTTCAGACCGCCGACAAGCTGATGAACCACAGCCCCCATCGCCCCCTTGTAAGGAACACGCCCCTCGATCCCCTCAGGCACCATCTTGTGCGTGTCCTTCACCTCCTGCTGGAAATAACGATCCGCAGAACCGCGCGACATAGCCCCCAGACTGCCCATCCCGCGATAGGATTTGTAAGACCGGCCGTCATAAAGGAACACCTCGCCCGGAGCCTCCTCCGTGCCCGCCAGAAGCGAACCGACCATCACGACATCCGCACCCGCACCGATCGCCTTGACGATGTCGCCCGACGTCCGGACACCCCCGTCGGCAATCGCCGGAACATCATACTCATGACACGCCGCAGCCGTCTCCAGAACAGCGGAAAACTGCGGAACACCAACACCCGCCACAACACGCGTCGTGCAGATCGAACCCGGACCGATGCCGATCTTCACACCATCCGCACCCACCTCGATCAGCGCCCGCGCAGCCTCCGGCGTCGCAACATTGCCCGCAATGATCTGAACATCGGGATGCATCTTCTTCAGACGCTCAACCGCCCCCAGAACACCGGCCGAATGACCATGCGCCGTATCAACCACAACCACATCAACACCCGCCGCAATCAGAAGCTGCGCACGGGACACGCCATCCTCGCCCACACCCGTCGCCGCCGCACAGCGCAGACGCCCCATGCCGTCCTTGATCGCCAGAGGATGCGTCACGGCCTTGTCCATATCCTTGACCGTAATCATGCCGATGCAGCGATCCTGCTCATCCACGACAAGCAGCTTCTCAATCCGGTGCCGGTGAAGAAGCTGCCGCGCCATAACCGCATCCGCACCATGACGGACCGTAATGAGATTGTCCTTCGTCATCAGATCGCTCACGCTCTGATCAGGATCCGTCGCAAAACGAACGTCACGATGCGTGACAATCCCCACCAGCTTCTGAGACCCGGACTCAACAACCGGCAGCCCGCTGATCCCGTGACGCGACATGATCGCCCGCACACCCGCCAGCGTCTCCTCAGGCGCAACCGTCACCGGATCAACAACCATCCCGGACTCAAAACGCTTCACACGCCGAACCTCCTCCGCCTGCTCCTCAGGCGTCAGGTTCTTGTGAATCACGCCAAGACCACCCTGCTGCGCCATGGCAATCGCCATCTGCGCCTCGGTCACGGTATCCATGGCCGCGGAAATCAGAGGAATGTTGAGATCAATCGTCCGCGTCAGCCGCGCCCTGGTGGACGCATGAGCCGGAAGGACATGAGAAGACGCCGGAACGACCAGAACGTCGTCAAAGGCCAGCGCTTCAGTAATCCGGTCGTAAAGTGATGCTTTAATTGCCATGGCGCGGAACCCCCTCAGATGCTGGTCACGGGGGTGCCCGGGCCTTCGGGCAGCAAGGCCCCCGGTCCCCGACCGTTGGCGGCTCCTCTTAGGGGGCATTCGGACTTTCTGCAACAGGAAAGCTGCACACAGCCTCCCCCCCCTCAGACCTCCGGAGAAATCAGAACCCCGCGCCGCAGAAGCTTGCTCTGAGGCTCAACATGAATGCTGATCAGAGCCTGACCCAGCGCCCGGCGGATGGCAGCCTCAATCCTGTCGCAGATCTCATGCGCCCGGCTGACACTCATATCCGCCGCAACAACCAGATGAAACTCCACAAACGTCACGGAACCGACAATCCGCACACGGATGTCATGCGCCTCCAGAGCCCCCGCTCCGCTCTCACGGATCACATGCTCCAGACGCGTCATCGTCTCGCTGCCCGGCGCCTCATCCATCAGACCCGAAACGGATTCGCGCAGCATCCCCCAGCCCACACGCACCACATTAAGCGCAATCAGAGCCGCAAGAACCGGATCCAGCCACAGCCAGCCCGTCAGCGGAATCAGACCCACACCAACCACCAGACCAACACCCGTCCAGACATCGGACAGAACATGCTGCCCGCCCGCAATCAGCGCCGGAGAACGCTGCGCCCGCCCGGCCCGGAGCAGAACAGCCCCCCAGACCAGATTGAGCAGCGTCGCAACCCCGTTGAACACAAGACCGGTCCAGGGAGACTCCAGAGGACGCGGATGCATCCAGCCCTCCCACGCCTCAGCCGCAATCGTCAGAGACGTGAACAGAACCAGAGCCGACTCAAGAATGGCAGAAAGATACTCCGCCTTATGATGCCCGTATGTGTGATTATGATCAGCCGGACGGCTCGCATAATGAATGGCCCACAAGCCCGCAACCGCCGCCGCAACGTTGATCAGCGTCTCAAGAGCATCAGACTTCAGCGCAACACTGCCCGTCTCCCGCCACGCCAGATATTTCAGCAGCAGAGCCAGAAGCGCCACCGCCAGACTGGCCTGCGCCAGCCGCAGCCTGATCCGCCGGTCACGCACATCACCCGCAAGGGAATTACCGAAACGATCCCCCCCTTCCGTCATACGGCAGCAAGCCCGTGCTCATGCCCCCCGGAATGATCATGCTCCCCGGCAGGATGCTCCAGCACACAGCCCGAACACGCAGCACGCTCGATCTGAAACGTCGTATGCCCGACCTTAAAACGCTCCCGCATCCGCGTCTGCGCCGCCGCAATCAGATCATCCTCCGTCCCCGGCAGAATCTCCTCGCGCAGAACCAGATGCGCCGTCAGAGCGGTCTCCGTCGTGCTGATCGACCAGACATGCAGATCATGCACCGCCCCCACCTCGGAAAGCGAAAGAAGCTCCGCCTCAACATCCGCAACATCAATCGACCGCGGAACCGCATCCAGAGCCATATCCAGAGACTCACGCAGCAAAGACCAGGTCGCGAAAACAATCAGACCGGAAATCAGCAGACTGACCAGAGGATCAAGACGAAACATCCCCGTCAGAAGAACAACACCACCCGTCACGACAACGCCCGCAGACGCCACCGCATCCGTCGCAAGATGCAGGAAAACCCCGCGCAGATTGAGATCATCCTTCTGACCGCGCGCAAACAGCAGAGCCGTGCCGCCATTCACAAGAATCCCGAGCGCCGCGACAATCATCACCGGACCACCCGCAACCGGACCCGGATCAGCCAGACGCAGAACCGCCTCCCACGCAATCGCCCCCGTCACCAGCATCAGTGCCAGAGCATTGCTCAGAGCCGCCAGAACCGAAGACCGCCGCAGCCCCCAGGTAAAACGACGCGACGGCGGACGACGGCTCAGGGAATTCGCCATCCAGGCCGCCCCGAGCGCCAGAACATCCGAAAGATTATGTCCCGCATCCGCCAGAAGCGCGAGAGAATGGGACAGCACCCCCCACACAACCTCGGCAATCAGATAAATCGCATTAAGCGCCATCCCCAGCGCAAACGCAGACCCGAAATTCGCCGGCGCATGATGGTGATGACCGAAACCATGCCCGTGGTCATGCCCGTCATGATCATCATGATCGTGCCGATGGCCGTGATCATGGGAATGACCACACGATTCCCCGTCCCCGTGATGATGATCCTGGCCCATATCCGTCACGGCTCCCGCAGCCGCCGGAAGACCACCTCCCGGCACAGCCTCCTTAAAACCACAAACCACACGCGGCATGAACCTCATTCTGAAACGCCGGTAAAATACTTCACCTGCAGACAGGATTTCGTCTGCAAGTTCACAGACCATAAATATTCGATTATTAAAAATAAAAATTTATAATAATTTACGGATATTCTGAGTCAGACGAAAATATAATACGAGGCATTGGAGCAGGAAGAGAAACACGGTTATTAAACGAAAATACCTTCCCTCGTGCGGAGATAATAATTTTATTACCGTCCCATTTTACGGACATATGATTATCACCAGACTCCACAATTGAAAATTTTTTTTCCAGAGAACCAAGAATATCTGCATCGTTTATCTTCGGAATCAGATAGAGCTGATAGACGAACGGTACGGTCGCACCTCCGGAATCATTCACAATAATATAAGACCATATATTCGCATTCAGCTGGGTTACCGATACCAGATTATTACGATCCTTAAATGACAAAGAAGGGAATAATAACTCAATACCACCAAGAAGAAGACAGATTAGAACAACCGCAGAAGAAATAAGAACAGAAATATAAACAAAAAATTTCTCAGCATCAATCCCATCCTGAGTTCTGTAAAATCATGTCCCGGTTTAATATGATCCTAGCAGCCTGTCGGGTTGGGGTACTCTGTGAAGTGGTGATGTTGTAAGGTGGTGAGATGAGCAGCTTCATCCCGT
>NZ_JAJJND010000080.1 GCF_029759835.1 Acetobacter sp. AN02 | reverse complement strand
CGAACAACCTTGGCGCATCATGTCAATCGGACTGCGCAATTGGGCGCATAGGTTCTAGCAATCAATGGTTGGTATAAAGCATTCCGTTGAGAAACAGACGGTTATCCTGTGCTGGTCGCGACCAGCGGCCACGTTCAGGCGGCAGCAGGCCACCAATGATCACCCATTCTTCGTCTGTCAGGTCGCCACGCATCCACAGGTCTCCGTAAAGACCAGCGTTGAATCACGTTCAAGCCAGTCTGAGAAGATCTTTTGTCAACAGAACCTAATGACGGAGATCGGCGGAGGAAGCCCAGACGCTCCAGTCCCAGCCGGGATGCTGTCTGTTCTCCGCAATCATCTCCGGCGTGGGTTTGTAGCCCGTGGTCAGGATCGGGGCCTGTCCCGCGCCTTTGGGACGGCTGCCGGATGTCTGGCTCGTCAGGCTGTCATAGGCATCCTGCCCGCCGATATAGAGACAGCCGCAGCCGAGATCATCCGCGTAGAGATAGATCGATCCGGAGGCTGAGTTCCGATAGGTCAGCATGCCCTGCGGCAGGATGTGGAGCATTGCGTAGCGGGCCGTTGTATTGGCCGGATGAAGCTGTAAAGCCGTGATGCGCGAGGGTGCTGCCTCTTTGCAGATACCGGTCTGCCGGGGAGCAGGCTGCGAGGAAAACGGCGCACAGACCGGAGATCGGGACGGTTTTCCAGAACACGTGACGCAGGACATTGGCCAAGGCGCGGCTCTCCGGTATGTTTCGCGTCCATGGAGAGCAAAGTATGAGCGAGACATTCGAAGGCCATATTGAGGATACCCGCCTCGCGGATGCGCTGAGCGAGCGTTATCTGGCCTATGCCCTGTCAACGATCATGTCCCGCTCTCTGCCGGACGTGCGTGATGGTCTCAAGCCGGTGCACCGCCGTCTGGTCTATGCGATGCATCAGCTTCGCCTTGATCCCACAGCCGGGTTTAAAAAGTGTGCACGCGTCGTCGGAGATGTGATCGGTAAGTATCATCCGCACGGAGATGCTTCCGTCTATGAGGCCCTGGTCCGGCTGGCGCAGGATTTTGCCGTGCGGTTTCCTCTGGTGGAGGGGCAGGGCAATTTCGGTTCCGTTGACGGCGATAATGCAGCCGCGATGCGTTATACCGAGGCGCGTCTTACGGCTGTTGCCCAGGCGCTTCTGGAAGGCATTACAGACGACGCCGTTGATTTCCGACCGACCTATGATGGTGAGGAAAGCGAGCCCGTCGTGCTTCCGGCGGCCTTTCCCAACCTTCTGGCCAATGGTGCTGCCGGCATTGCGGTCGGGATGGCGACGAGTATCCCGCCGCATAATGCTGCGGAGGTCTGTGCCGCGGCAGTACATCTGATCCGGCATCCGGATGCGAGTGTGGCTGACCTGCTGCATCACATGCCCGGTCCTGATTTTCCGACCGGCGGGCTGATCGTTGAAGAGCCGGATGCGATTCTCAGGGCCTATGAGACAGGCCGGGGCGGATTCCGCATCCGTGCGCGCTGGGAGACCGAGCAGGGGCGGTTCGGCACCTGGCAGATCGTTGTCACGGAAATTCCCTATCAGGTTCAGAAATCGCGGCTGATCGAGCAGATTGCGGATCTGATGGAGCAGAAGAAACTTCCGCTCCTGGGGGATATCCGTGATGAGAGCACGACGGATATCCGTCTTGTTCTGGAGCCGAAGACCCGGGGTGTCGAGCCGGAAGTCCTGATGGAGACGCTGTTCCGTGCCACACCGCTGGAGAGTCGCTTCGGACTGAATATGAACGTGATCGGGGCCGACAGGCAGCCGGGCGTTCTCAGTCTGAAAGACGTGCTTCGGGCCTGGCTGGATCACAGACATGAGGTTCTGGAGCGCCGCAGCAGGCATCGGCTTGCAGCCGTGGAGCGGCGTCTTGAGATTCTGGAAGGTTTTCTTTCGGTCTATCTTAACCTGGATGAGGTTATCCGGATCATCCGGGAGGAAGATGATGCGAAGGGCGGGCTGATGAGCACCTTTAACCTGTCTGAAGTGCAGGCCGAGGCGGTTCTCAACATGCGTCTGCGCAGTCTTCGGAAGCTGGAGGAGATCGAGATCCGCAAGGAGCACGGACAGCTCGTGACGGAGCGTGACGGTCTTCTGGCGCTGCTTGGCGATGCCGGTCTCCGGTGGAAGAGGATCAGTTCGGAAATTGAGACGACCGGCAAGACTTTCGGCAAGGCCCCGCTCGGGACGCGACGCAGCACGCTGGCAGCGGCTCCGGAGAAGATCGATCTCTCTGCCGTGGCAGATGTGGAGCGTGAGCCTCTGACGGTGATCCTGTCCGAGAAGGGCTGGATACGGGCACTGAAGGGCCACGGTATTGATGCGGAGGGGCTGAAATTTAAGGAGGGGGATGCGCTGCGTTTTGCGGCTCCGTGTCAGAGCACGGACCGCATCTGTCTGTTCGCGACGGACGGGCGGTCCTATTCCGTGACGGCGGGTGATCTGCCGCGCGGACGGGGAGACGGGCAGCCGGTGCGCCTGCTGGTGGACCTTTCCAACGATGAGGACATTCTTGCAATGTTCCCTGCGCGTGAGGGAGAACGCTGGCTCGTAGCATCCAGCGGCGGGCGCGGCATGCTGGTGGAGGCCGGGGATTTTCCTGCCGAGAAGCGCAGCGGACGGCAGGTGCTCAATCTGAAGAATGATGAGAGTGCGGCCATATGCACACCGGCGCAGGGCGATATGGTGGCGGCGGTCTCATCCGGCCGCAGGCTGCTGCTTTTTCCTCTGGATCAGATGCCGGTTCTCGCGAAAGGGGTTGGTGTGGCAATCCAGAAGCTGACCGGTCTTGAGAGCCTGAAACTGGTCCTGACATTTAAGGGCGCGGACGGGCTGCTCTGGCCGGGAGCGGCTCGGGTGCGGCAGATGGCCGATCTGGAGAAATGGAACAGCCGCCGCGGAGCTCTGGGCCGGGAAGCCCCGCCCTGGGCGCTGAAGAAAGCCTGATTCCATGACATATGACGGGGGTCCGGCAGGAAGAGGCGTGATGCGACGCCTGCAGGGCGGGTGAAGGCTCTGCTGCCGGCTGTCGGGCCGGTTCTGATTCTGCTGTCCGCCCTTCCTTTTCCTGCCGGTCGGTTTTCCGGCGGGCGGATCGTCCTGCCGCTTTCATTCGGATCTTTCTGCCGTGCAGCCCTGATGCTGTACGCCCTTGCCATTCCGATGGTCTTGCATGGCGGTGTGCTGCTTCTGCCCGGCGGCGCATTCGGGTGTGACGCGTCCGGTGCCCTGTTCCTGCTGGCGTTCTCTGCCGCAGCCATCTCGTTCCTGTGTGAAAGTGAGGCCGGGTTTCTGCCGTGGACCGGAGTGTGTCTTGCCGCATTTGCTCAGTCTGAGGAGAGTCTGGCGCTGACATGTGCGCTGACACTTCTGGCGGCCCGGCCGCAGAGTCGTGCGGACTGGGTGACGTCTTTCCTCCTTGCCGCATCCGTGTCCGTGACGCCTGTGCTCAGTGTGGTGTTGCTGCTCTGGGGGCTGTTCCGGGCCGGAGCGGGCAGGGCACAAAGCGCGGGTTGGCCGGTGCTGCTTTCGGGGCTTGTTTCCCTGATTGGCGTGCGGGTGTTTCTGACCGGATTTGCAGGGCGACCACCGGTGTCTCAGGCGGGTGTATTACTGGCGGGTGGCAGCTGTGTCGTTGCGATCCTTCTGGCGATCATGGCGCTGCGTGCGAACCGGATGAGCCGGACCGTTGCCTCCCTGACCGCAACGGCGACGGCGCTGATCCCGGGCAGTATCGGTCTTGCGGTGATGGCACGGGAGGGAGAGATGCCGGTGACCGGACAGGCTGCAGTCAGTGCGGTTGCGATTGCCGTAATGACAATCCTCCCTGCCGCCGGTCTGGTATCTGCGGCAGGACGGATTTTTGCGTTCGGCTGTGATTCTGATTTATCTGCCCGCCTTCGGGCGATGCATCAGTCTCTGCCGGATATTGCGATTATCTTCGGGGCGGGACTTTTCTCCCTGTCCTGTCTGCCGCCTGGCGGGATGTTTACGGTATTCTGGCTGCATATTCAGGTTCTGCTGACAATGCCTTCGGGGACCGCGCTTGCAACGATCCTGCCATGGCGTCTGCTACTGGCCGGAGCAGGGCTGGCGGCGGGGCTTGGCCTGTGCGGTATCGTGCGGCTGGCCGGGCAAATATATGGCCGGTCTTCCGGCGAGGCGATCCGGCCTCCGGCCCGTTCCGTTCCCGTTCATGTAACCGGTGCTCTGCTTGTTCCCCTGGCCGTGAGTCTGGTAGCGGCGTTTCTGCCCGGAGCAGTCCTGTCCTGGCAGGGGATTCCCGTATCCGGCTGGCTCAGCGTGTCTGCTCCGGATGGTCTTTCATCCTGGATGCCTCTGCCTGTGGCTGTGGCTGTTGCAGTTGCTCTGTGGGGAATACGCTGGCTGCGTCTGAGGGCCGGTGTGCAGCGTGCCTCGGTTCAGACAGAATGGTCCGGCGGACTTCCCGCGCGTGCTGCCGCCACTCCTCAGACGGATGCGGTTTATCTTGCGTTGCGCCGTATGCTTACGGACGCGCCGGTCTTGCGTTTTCCGCGGCCTCGCACGAGGGATGTCCGGTATGTGCGCCGGATCGCCTCCCGCGTTCTGACGGCAATATCCGCGGCTGCGGACCGGCAGGTCCCGGTTCTGCTGCTGATTGCGCTTCTGGCAGCTCTGGTGATTCTCTCATCCGGAGGAGGCACAGGGCCTTGAACACGGTGCTGCACGTCCTGATGGCAGGTGGGGAAATGCTGCTTCGTCTTGCGGTCGTGGTGTTTCTTGCCCCTGTTCTTTCCGGGCTGGCCCTGACTGTGGCTCAGCCCTTGCGGGATGGCATAAGGCCTCCGGTTTCTGCACGCTGGCGGCGTCTGGATGTTCTGTGCGGGCAGGGATGCACAGGCGCGCCGCTGCGTCCTGTCGTGTGCTGTGCTCTGGCGGTTGTTGCGGCGCTGTGTAGCCCGTTCACCCGGGATGGATATGTTCTGCCCGGTGCTGATGATGTGCTGGTTCTGGTCATGAGTCTGATGGCACTGCGTCTCCTGCTGGCTGGCGGAGAGGCCGATGATGCGGCAGGTCGGACAGGCTTTGCTGCGTTGTCGCTTCCTGCGGTGCTGCTCGTCGTGGCGCTTGTGGCCGGGCGGGGATCGACCCTGCTGACCGGGGGAATGATGCATGACAGTGCCGTTGCCATTCTGGGAGGACTCTCCCTGGTGATGGCCGGTGTGCGCGGTCTTCCGGATGAAGAGGAGCATTTTGCCTGTGTATCGGGTGCGGATCGGGCGATGCTGCTGCTTGCGTCGGATATGGAGCGGTTTCTCTGGCTGCTTCTGGCGGGCCGCATGGTGGCGGGGGGTATCTTTCCTGCAGTCTCCGGCTTTGCGGGAGAGGTATCCGCCGTTCTTGCCATGCTGGTCATCCTCGCGCTGCTCTCTGCCGTTTCGGGTGGGCTGATTACGCCGGTCTGGCGGGAGATGCGTTTTCGTGCGGGTGCCGCGCTGCTTCTGGCTCTGATGGCGATGGCGTTTGCGGCACAGGGCAGTCTGTCCTTTGCAGGGGGAGTGTGATCTTGAGCCTAATATCCGCTTTCATTCTGCTTCTGGTCCTGCTGGCACTGAGCGGAAGTTCTGCCGGGCTGCTTCTTTCGGGCGGGGCTATGGGCGTCATGCTTGCGGGTGCGGGACATGCACTTCCGGCAGCGCATGCGGCTTCCCAGGCGGTGCTGTATGCGGCTGCGTTTCTGATCCTTCTGATGTCATCCTGTGCCGCGCTCTGTGCGATGCGTTTCTCATCTGCGGAGTCTGAATTGCGGAAAGGAGCACCGGTGCTATTTGCGCTGCCAGTCATTTTTGCTGCGACTCTGATTTTCGTGCCTTCACAGGGAGAGATTTTTTTCTCCGTAAGGCTGACGGGGCTTCTGGTTTTTTTTGCCGGTCTTGCCGGGGGGCTGGTCACGGAGACAGCCGTTCGCCAGGTTATGGCGCTGATCGTGCTGCTATGCGGTATCATGATGGTGATTTCCGTCTCGCTTCCTCTGCGCGGCAGTGCGCCGGTGGCCGCGATCTGTCTTGCTGCGGCCCTCCTGGCGACGTGGTTTCTCGGTCGGTTATCCCTCCGGCGTGAGGCGCTGGACGAGGATAGCTTCGGGGACGGGGCGGCCTCATGATCTGGCAGGGGCTTCTCTGTATTGCGCTTCTCTGGCCGCTGACAGTCGGACTGGTAATTACCGGAAGTGGCGTGCGTCCCGATATGCGGGCGTTTCTGCCGCGTCTTTGTTACTACGGCTTCTGCGCGGTAGCGGCTCTGTGGATTTCTGCCCTGATATTCAGGCCTGATATCCGGTTTTTCCCCGCTGCTGGCGAAGCTGCCTTTGCCATACCGGTTTTTTCTGCACTCCTTCTGCTGACCTGCGCCCGGGCTGATTGCTCCGTTCGTGAAATGCTGCTGGCGGTGGCCGTTATTCTTGGCGGGCAGGCACTGTTTTTCCTTCCTGATCCGCTGTGGATGGTGGCCGGAGTGGCAGTAGGGCAACTGCTGGTGGCCTGGGATGCCGGACGCGTTCCCGGACGGGCCGGTGAGGGGCTGGGGGATATTGGCAGAATTGCCGCAGGGACCGGGCTGTTTGTGGCAGGTCTGGCCTCCGGGCAGCCTGCCTTGTCCGGTATGCTGACGGCTGCTGGTCTGATGATGCTTGCGGGAATTGTTTCTCCACCGGTTTCATCTGGCGTAGCAGGGAGCGCCGTATTTTCTGCAGCTTGTATCGTGCGGATTCTGCCGGTCTGCATCAGCCTCAGACTGATACAGGCGGGGACGGTCGGAGCTGTCGTGCTGGTGCTTTATGGTCTGATTCTGCTTGTGCGCGTGGCGGTTGCCCCGAGGTTGCGATCCATGCGTTACGGATATGGAATTCCTGCGGATCTGTTTCCTGCGCTGGCTGCGATTTTTGCAGGAGTCGGGCAGCCGGAGGCTTCTTTCGCCATGCTGGCCGGGTATTGTGCCGGAGAGGCTGAGCAGCCGGAGGCAATACGTCTGCGGGCGGTGTGTCTCTGTGGTGGATTTCTCATCCTTGTGATGCATGCCGGAGCGCTGCCTTTGTGGCTGATTGCCCTGCTGGCAGCTGTCGTAGCTCTTCTGCCTGGAGCTTTTTTTCCTGAGGAGGCAGAACCTTGAGCGCCCCCGTATTTTTCCCGGTTCCCGTTGCGCGGAAAGCCGGCGGGGCGGAGGGGGTTCAGGCTCTGATACGCCAGGGTGAGAGCGCTGAAGGCCCCGGGGACTGTTTCCGGCTGGATGAGCATACATGGAAACAGATGGGAGGAATGCTCGCGGATGAGCGCGAGCGTTTCATCGGACTCTGGTGTGATCAGGTCCGTGTTCTGGCTGTTCTCGATCAGGGGACAGATCGCCCTCTGGCAGCGGCACTGGAACTTGAGGGGCCGCGCTATCCGGCATTGTCGGACAGTGTGCCTGCGGCAGAGACATTCGAGCGGATGATTTCAGACCTCTTCGGTGTCGATGCCATGGGAGGATGTGATGGTTCCGTGCTTCTCGATCGGGGCGGCTGGACTGTTTCAGCGCCGTTATCCTCAAGACCCGGGCCTGGTGGCGGAGCGCAGGATACAGGCGGAGATACAGCCTGTGAGCAGTCCGTTCTGTCGGGTCCGGCAGATGGGGTATCGGCTGCACCGTTCTGCCTGCGGATGCTGAAGGATGGCCTGCGTGTGCAGCGAAGCGAGACGCTGCGTGGTTTCGCGCATCGTGGCGTGGCGCAGCAGATGAGCGGTGCCGTGCCGGGCGATGCGGTGCGGATTGCCGGGCGCGTGTGTGCGGCGTCTTCCGCTGCTCATCAGTGGGCCTTCTGTCGTGCGGCAGAGCAGATTTCGGGTGTCAGACCGGGTGAACGGGCCATGCTCTGCCGGGCTGTTTTTGCCGAAACAGAGCGTTGCCTGACGCATCTCGCAACGCTGTCGCGTGTGGCACGTCTGGCCGGGAGCGGACTGGTCTCGTCACGTCTGGCCGGTCTGCGTGAAGCTCTGGTGCAGATTCTGACGGGACTGACCGGGAGTCGCTCCCTGATGGACCGGATTGTTCCGGGCGGCATCTACCTGCCGGTTTCACAGGGCACGGCAGAAGGAGAGATCGTAAGAGCTGTTGCAGTGCTTGCCGCGGAGTATGCTGCTCTCCTGACACAGACTCTGCCGGGTCTTCGTGACCTGTGGCGCACGAGGCTGGGACCTGAAGCGCTTCTGGCCGGTTGCGGTCCTGCCGGAGAGGATGTCTGCCATGACAATGGTGTGGATGGTCCGGCGGCGCGGGCTGCGGGCAGGGAGCGCGACAGCCGCGTTTTTTTACCGGTCTATGGCCGGTTCCGTATTCCCGTGCAGAAAGGCGGAGATGCCCGGGCAAGATGTCTGCAGTATTTTGCGGAATGCAGAAGCAGCGGGGCGCTTCTTTCCTCTCTGTCCGGACGGCTTTCGGAACTGGTTGAGGACGCGCCTTTGTCCTTTCCGGGACAGGGCGGGGATGGCTGGGGATATGGTAAAGCGGCAGGTCCGGCCGGGGAGGTGCATATGGTTATCAGGATGAGGCAGGGACGGATTGATCAGGTCATGATCCGCAATCCGTCGATGCTGCTGATCCCGCTTGCGGACAGTCTTGCATCAGGAGTGTTTCCGGAAGAGGCGGCGCTGATCCGGGCTTCGCTCGGATTTTCGGCGGCCGCGGCAGATCTCTGATGCAGCTGAGAGGAATTTTTCGTGCTCTGCGGCGTGTTCCGGCAGAGTTTCCCCGGGGAGACAGGCTGCCCTTTCCGGTCTCAGTGTTCCACGTTGACGCCGGTGGCTGTGATGGCTGCGCGGTGGAGATCGAGGCGCTGCGTTATAGCGGATATGCACCTGAACGGACGGGGCTTAAATTTGCGGAATCGCCGCTTTGTACGGAGCTTCTGGTTGTCACGGGAGTCTGCACAAGGGCCATGGCCCCGGTTGTGCGGGCCGCCTGGGAGGCTATGCCGCAGCCGATCGGGATTGTTGCCGTAGGCTTGTGCGCGATTGATGGCGGGTCGTTTCGTGAGAATTATGCCACACTTGCGGGCCTGCAGGCGATGGTCACGCCAACTATGGAAATTCCCGGCTGCCCTGCCGCACCTGCAGATATTCTTGCAGGATTGAGCGCTCTGATCCGCGGGTATCGGGTGACCGAAGAGGTTGCTTCTTCCGTTCAGGCCGGCTGAGAGGGCGGTGATTCCGGCAGGGATTCGGCCGGAATATCTTCCTGCATCTCCTCCGCCGCACGACGAAGCCGGATGAAACTGCGGTGACTGAGCGGAATCAGCGCCAGATAGATCACGCCCGCAGCTGCGAGAGCTGCCCATGGATCGGCCACCAGGACGACGATATAGATCACGATGCTCAGCATGACCGGCAGGACAAACTTCGCCGGGATCTTGAAGTTTTTAAAGGACCATACCGGCAGGGTTGAGACCAGAAGAAGGGCCGTGCCGGAGAGTGTGAGGGAGGTCAGCAGTGGCTGGCGGCTGAATTCGTAGACGCCGTGATACCCCAGTTTTGTTGCCTCAAGGCCCAGGAAGAGGGGGAACAGAGCCAGCCCTGCTCCTGCCGGTGCCGGAACGCCCGTGAAAAAATTCCCGGCATAGCGTGGTTTATCCTCGTGATCGTCGAGGGCGGCATTAAAACGTGCGAGACGCAGCGCCATGCAGACGGTGAACATCATTCCCGGAAGAAAGGCGTATCGCCCGGCCTCCGTCATTGACCAGAGATAGAGGATGAATGACGGCGCCACGCCGAAGCAGCAGAAATCCGAGAGACTGTCGAATTCAGCGCCGAAACGCGTGGAGCCGCGCAGCAGACGGGCGATCCGGCCGTCCAGACCGTCGACCACTGCCGAGAACAGCAGGGCCAGGGCTGCGTGACGGAACTTGCCCTCAAGGGCGAAGCGCATGGAGAGCAGACCGCTGCACAGACCACTCATGGTCAGCAGGTTCGGGATCAGTCTGTTGAATGACGGACCCCGGACACGGGGACGACCGGGTTTTCTGCGACGAAAGCGCCTGCGTCGTCCGTGCGACTGAATCATCTGTGTCCGCCGCTCAGTCGTTCAGCGTCGCCATGACGGTTTCGCCGCCGATCATGATCTGACCTTTTTCCACCAGGGAATTGACTCCGGGCGGAAGATAGAGATCGGTGCGGGAGCCGAAGCGGATCAGGCCGAAACGCTCTCCGGCCTCTGCGGTCATGCCGGGCGATACATGGCAGATGATCCTGCGCGCGATGAGGCCTGCAATCTGCACCACAGCCACCATACGCCCGTCGGGCATCGTGATGGAGAGGGCATTGCGCTCGTTCTCGGACGAGGCTTTGTCCAGGCTGGCGTTGAGAAATTTACCCGGGTGATATGCCACGCGGGTGATCGTTCCGGAGACCGGGATCCTGTTGATGTGCACGTCGAGCACGGACAGGAACGTCGCAATGCGCCAGACCGGTGTCTCACCCATTCCCAGTTCCGGCGGCGGTGCGACCTTTTCCACGGACACGACACGACCATCTGCCGGAGCGAGGACCACGCCTTCACGCAGGGGAGGTGTACGCTTCGGGTCCCGGAAGAAATAAAGGCAGAAGCCGAAAAAAGATCCCGAGAGCAGGGCCGCGCGCTTGAGATGACGACAGTTACGTTTTCTGCCCAGTCTGGACAGAACCAGTGTCGTCACACCGGATGCAAGCAGGAAAGGCGCGGCGGCGCGGTTCGGGGGGGCTATGACAAGCCGGAGGGAGGCAAGGAGTGACATGGTCACATTCCTGCCGGGTTCCGGCGGAGGAATCAAGCATTCGTATTCACGTTGAGACGAAGATCAGCTTTCGGGTGTGCGGAGATCCGATGCAACGAAATAATGAGACTTTCGGCCCCCGTCTCTGGCTCTGAATAACCCGAAGAGCGGATCAGACAGGTCCGATTTTATGACTGTCGTATCCCCAGTCTCCGATGACTTATTCTGTCTCGTCTGGGAGATCTGCCAGAAGCACATCTGTACCTTTGGAGTCACTGAGTTGCCCTGTGGTCAGACGACAGCGTTTCAAACGCTATCCGGTAATCCCCTCACAAAAAGAGTGGCTTTTGGATGAGAATTTTCTCAGCGTGAGGATGAGGAGATTCTGATGAAGAG
>NZ_JAJJND010000008.1 GCF_029759835.1 Acetobacter sp. AN02 | reverse complement strand
CCGAAAATGTCGTTCTGATCGGGGGACCGGGCACAGGAAAAAGCCATATCGCAACAGCTCTTGCCATGCAGGCGATCGAGCATCATCGTAGGAAAGCCCGCTTCTGGTCCACGGTCGATCTTGTGAACGCTCTCGAGCAGGAAAAAGCCGCCAACCGGTCAGGGCAGATCGCAGACCGTCTCCTGCGCCTTGATCTCGTGATCCTTGATGAACTCGGTTACCTGCCGTTCAGCGCGTCAGGTGGGGCTCTTCTGTTCCATCTGCTCAGCCGTCTCTACGAGCGGACCAGTGTCATTATCACAACCAATCTGGGCTTCGGGGAATGGGGCGATGTCTTCGGAGACCCCAAAATGACAACAGCCCTCCTCGATCGACTGACCCACCACTGTCATATCCTTGAGACAGGAAATGACAGCTACAGGTTCAGAGCCAGTAGCGCCAAACCAAAAATCAGAAAGGAAAAGGCAGAAACACACGCTTGAATATCTCCTCAAAACAGGAGACATACACAATCAGGCCGGGTCAATTGCTCATGAAAATCCCGGGTCAGTTCTCAACGAAAATCAACACTTTGGCTATAAATCGCATATTTCTATCGACCGGAAATTCCGGCTGATCCGTAAATGGAAGACGACCGATGCAGCGGCCAGCGATGGTGCCAGACTACGCGAGGGCCTGTTGGATAAAACCAATATGGCATCAGCAGTCTGGGCAGATACGGCCTACCGTTCAAAAGCCAATGAGGACTTCATGGAAAAGCATGGCTTTGTCTCCAGGGTTCACAGGAAAAAGCCGCATCTCAAACCCATGCCTCGCTATATCCAGCGCTCCAACGCAGGGAAGTCGGTGATCCGGTCGCGTGTCGAGCATGTCTTTGCTGATCAGAAATCACAGACGGGGATGTTCGTCCGAACAGTCGGTATCGCTCGAGCCACCATGAGGATCGGGCTGGCCAATATCATCTATAATATGCGCCGCTTTCTCCTCCTGAAGAGGATTAACGCCGCCGCGTAGCAATCCAGCGGGTGACAGCCCCTGATCTGCTCAAAACGCAGATCGAATGCTACCCCAGAAACCGTCAATCAACCCGCCAAAAACCTGAAATCAGGCGAAAGAGCAGTCAATCAAAGGTTTTTCGAACCCTCCACCTGCGCCCCTGGCAGGGACATCCGCCCGGATCACCAGTCTGAGGGCGTCCTCCAGAAGAAATAATGTCTTCCTGCCTAACTTGTATTTCGGGAGGAGCCCCTCGGCGACGTATCGGTCGACGGTCTTCTCATGGCAGTGCAGATGGATCTCCGCTGCCTCGAGCCGGGTGACAAAGCGCCCCAGAGGGTTGGGGATCTGTATGTCGTGCATTGACGCACTCCTCAAGCCTGACGGTCGACCATCGACCGTCTTGTCGAACCACCTTGCCGAGGAGCTGGGGTGATTGAATCTGGGGCTGTCTTGGGGAGGAGGTTTGCCCTCGTTTACGAGGGGGTATGCGATGTTCTGTCGGGATGAGTTGGGGCGGATATTAAACGAAAAGGCTCCTCAGCGCATTCTTGTTTTGTTCTATCAGAATGTGCGGCGTTCTGCCAACACAAATCGTTTCTACGCGGTTTGAAGCCGCCCGACGCCGCAGGAAGCCGCAGGAAGCCGCAAATCATAAGGTGGGATTGATGATGGGAGCGCAAAGCAACTCACTCACAACCTACTGATTTATATGATGTTTTTTTGATTATGTTGGCGGAGAGAGTGGGATTCGAACCCACGGTACGCTATTAACGTACACACGCTTTCCAAGCGTGCGCCTTAAGCCGCTCGGCCATCTCTCCTGCACACGACGGGCTTCCTACCAGACTGCGGGAAAAAGGCAAGACCAAAACGGCTTTTTCCTGCGAAACATCCCTCCTCTTGCCGAAACGGCCGCAGACAACGCATGCTGGGATGATTTCCGGAGCCACCACGTCATGCCTGTTGCCCCCTTTGCCATCAGCGCCCGTCCCGGCCGTGGCCGCCTTTATGAGGAAGCAGAATCGACGACCCGTTCTCCCTGGCAAAGGGACAGGGACCGCGTCATTCACTCCTCCGGCTTCCGGCGCCTCCAGTACAAAACGCAGGTCTTCATCAACCACGAGGGCGATTTCTTCCGTACACGCCTGACGCACTCCCTGGAGGTCGCCCAGGTTGCACGCTCTCTGGCGCGCCGGCTCCGTCTGGATGAGGATATCACCGAGGCCATCTCTCTGGCCCATGATCTCGGCCACACGCCGTTCGGCCATGCGGGGGAAGATGCGCTGGCCGCACAGATGGCTCCCTGGGGAGGATTCGACCACAACACGCAGGCCATGCGGCAGGTTACTCTGCTGGAGCGGCGTTATCTCGACTTTAACGGTCTCAATCTGACATGGGAAACGCTTGAGGGCCTTGCCAAACATAACGGCCCCGTCGATCGTCCGGATGCATGGCTCAGTCAGTATGACTCCATGCACAAACTCGACCTTTCGCAATATGCCTCAGCTGAAGCGCAGATTGCCGCCATGGCTGATGACATCGCCTATCACGGGCATGACCTTGATGATGGCATCAAGGCCGGCCTTATCAGTCTGGACGATCTCGAAACCCTGCCGATCGTGGGCGAGGCACTCGAGAACGTGCGTTCATATGCAAGAAGTAATCAGATCCTGAGCGGAGAGATGGAGCAGCGCCTGCGACATGAAATGGTCCGGCGTGTGATCAACGTTCTTGCTACCGATCTCCTCACCACGACGGAAAACAACCTCGCACGGCTGGACCCGCAGACGGCGGATGATATCCGTCAGGCTTCCGGTCCGGTCGTCAGATTCAGCCCGGCCATCGCCGAGGCGAACGGAGCCATCCGCGAGTTTCTCTTTGCAAGATTGTATCGCCACTGGAAACTGAACCGCATGGCACACAAGGCGCGGGAGACAACTTCCGCACTGTTCCGTATTCTTGCCGATGATATCGAGCTTCTTCCTGATGAGTGGCGTATCTCCGCCAGAGCCGCAAAAACGGACTCGTCCAAAATGCGCGTCGTCGCCGATTATATCGCCTCCATGACAGACCGCTACGCCATGGAGGAACATCTCCGGCTGACCGATCTTTCAATTCCCGGATAAACTCTTATTTCTTCTCTTCATTTCATAAGCTGTCCTCAGAATCATCTCAGCCGTCGCCGGGGCATCAAGGGGAGGACAGGACCGGTAATCATCCAGACTGGCCAGCGCATCTGAAACGGCGCACAGAACGGAAACGCCATGAACGAAAGGCGGCTCCCCCACCGCCTTGGAGCGGAAAATCGTCTCCTCACGATTTTCACCCTGATCCGCAAGCCCTACGTTGAAAATACGCGGACGGTCGGAGCATCCGGGAATTTTATAGGTACTGGGGGCATGTGTCCGAAGTCGCCCCGCATCGTCCCAGACAAGCTCCTCCATTGTGAGCCAGCCAACGCCCTGAACAAATGCTCCCTCAACCTGACCCAGATCGATCGCAGGATTCAGAGACTGCCCCGCATCATGCAGGATATCAACACGCTCTGTCCTCATCTCTCCCGTCAGGAGATCAATGGCCACCTCGGAACAGGCTGCCCCGTATGCAAAATAGAAAAACGGCCGACCACGGCCGGTTGCCGGATCCCAGTGAATCTTCGGTGTTTTATAAAAACCGCTCGAAGATAAAGAGATACGCGCAAGATACGCCGCCTTCACCACATCCGTAAAAGCCAGAATCTCTGATCCGACACGCACGCCCTGCGGACCAAACGCCACCTCCGCCTGCGGCACTCCGTGCTTCTGCGCAACAAAGGCCGTAAGCCGGTTCCGTATCTTCTTCACCGCATCCAGGACGGCCATCCCGTTCAGATCCGCTCCTGAGGATGCTGCCGTAGCCGATGTGTTCGGAACCTTTCCGGTATTAGTTGCCGTGATCAGAACCCGCTCCTCCGGCAGACCGAGCGCACGCATCACCACCTGCACCATCTTCGTGTGCAGCCCCTGCCCCATCTCGGTCCCGCCGTGATTCACCTGCACGGACCCGTCGGTATAGATATGAACCAGCGCCCCGGCCTGATTATAATGTGTTGCTGTAAAGGAAATTCCGAACTTGACCGGCGTCAGCGCAATCCCCCGCCTTACCCAGGGATGATCCCGGTTGAACCCCCTGATTTCCTGCCGCCGTTCACGATAGCTGCAGTCCTGCGCAAGCTGCGTCATCAGCTCGCGGGAAATCGAGTCCTCAACCTCCATGTGGTAGGGTGTCAGGGACCGGTCGCTTCCGGAGACGTACGCATTCCGCAGACGAACATCCAGCGGATCAAGACCGGTCGCAAAAGCAATTTCCTCGATCACTCTCTCCGCTGCCACAATGCCCTGCGGCCCGCCAAACCCGCGATAGGCCGTATTGGACTGCGTGTGCGTTCTCAACGGCTCGGAACGGAGCACGACATGCGGATAGAAATACGCATTATCCGCATGAAACAGCGCCCGGTCCGTCACGGGGCCGGACAGGTCAGCCGACCATCCGCAGCGCGCCGCAAGAGTCATGCTCACTCCGGAGATCACACCATCCCCGTCAAAACCCACGTCATAATCAACAAGAAAATCATGTCTCTTGCCGGTCATCATCATGTCGTCATCGCGGTCCAGACGGATCTTGGCCGGATAACCGGTCAGAACCGCAGCGAGTGCGGCAAGACAGGCCGGGGGATTGGCCTGGGTCTCCTTGCCGCCAAAACCACCGCCCATCCGTCGGACCTCAACCGTCACGCAGGCCGCAGAAATCCCGAGAACGTGACAGATCATCGCCTGCGTTTCCGTCGGATGCTGTGTGGAGGACCAGACCCGCATCTCCTGCGCCTCTCCGGGCACGGCCAGAGCCGCCTGCCCTTCAAGATAGAAATGCTCCTGCCCGCCCATCCGCACCGCACCCGACCGGCGATGAGGCGATGCCGGCAGGGCCGCCTCCGCCTCCCCCCGCCGCATCGTCAGGGAACGCCAGACGAGATCACCGCCTGCCGCCCGCGCCTGATCAATCGTCAGAACGGCCGGAAGATCCTCATACTCAACCTCCGCCAGCCGGACGGCCCGCCGTGCAGCTGCCCGCGTCCGGGCGACGACGGCAAAAAGCGGCTGCCCGCAATACATCACCTCATCCGTCGCCAGCAGACATTCATCGTGAATACCCGTGGCGCTGACATCGTTTTCACCGGGAATGTCCGCAGCCGTAATCACTCTGAGCACATCCGGCGCAGCCCGGACCGCATCAAGCGAAAGCCGGACGACCCGCGCATGCGCCCGTGTGCTCAGCCCCGGAACCACATGCACCAGCCCCGCAGGTTCCGGAAGATCGTCGATATAGGCCGCCTCGCCGCAGACATGCAGAACGCCACTCTCATGTTTTAAAGGCAGGCTGGCCGCGCCTTCAGGCAGATTCTCAGACATGCCGCACCTCCGGATCTGCGAACACGGAGGTCAGAACCGGGACGGAAGACGCCGTCTCCAACCAGAACCGGGTCAGGAGATTACGCGCCACCTCCATGCGATACCACGCCGAGGCCCTCATATCGGAAATCGGGGCGAAATCCTCTGTCAGAGCCGCCCGGGCTGCTTCCAGAGCCGCCTCATCCCAGACGCGCCCCTGCAGAGCCGCCTCAGCATGTGCAGCACGGCACGGCGTAGCCGCCATACCGCCCCAGGCCAGCCGTGCCTGCGTGATCACACCATCTTCCAGACGCAGGGAAAGACCTGCCATCACGGCAGAAATATCCTGATCAGATCTTCTGGAAACCTTATACCCGCGAAAAATGACATTGCAGTCAGGACGGGGAATGAACACGGACTCCACGAACTCATCCGCTGCACGATCCTGCTTCCCGTATTCCAGGAAAAAAGCCTCCAGGGGGATCTCCCGACTCACCTTCCCCCGCCGCAGACGCAGGCGCGCATCCGCCGCGATCAGCAGCGGAGGACCGTCCCCGATCGGAGAGCCGTTTGCAATATTTCCGCAGACAGTCCCGCTGTTTCTCACAGGACGCCCGCCGATCCGTCGCAGGGTCTCCCGCATCTCCGGCTGCAGCACGTTCAGCGCTGCCTCTGCCTCGCTCCAGGTCACGGCCGCCCCGATCTCAAGCCCCTCTTCCGTCAGCGTGAGGTGACGCAGATCGGGAATCCTGCCGATAAACACGACATGCGGCAGAACCCGCATCTGCTTCGTCACATGAAGCCCGACATCCGTGGCCCCCGCCACGATCCGCGCATCGGGATCTTCCTCCAGCACCTGCGCCAGCGCATCCGCCGATACCGGGATTGTCAGCATCCCCTCCTCTGCTGAGATCTGAACCGTCTGTCCGTCCTCAAGCTCCTTCAGCCTTGAGAGAATGACCTCACCCATCGCCTCAAACCGGTCCGGCCCTGCCGCAAGAGACTCCTTCATCGCCCGCACGATCGGCGCATATCCGGTGCAGCGGCACAGATTGCCCGCAAGAGCGTCATCAATGGCCGTATCGCTGTCATCCGCGCCCGGGCGCCTGCGATACGCCACCATCGACATCACGAAGCCCGGCGTACAGAACCCGCACTGGGACCCGTGCAGACGCACCATCGCCTCCTGAACCGGATGCAGCGTCCCGTCGGGGGCCTTCATATCCTCGATCGTGAAAACCTGAGCACCATCCAGCATCGCGACGAACTGGATACACGCATTGACCGCGTTCCAGACCAGCCGCTCCCGCTCGCGACGCACCACAATAACGGTGCAGGCCCCGCAATCTCCCTCATTGCAGCCCTCTTTCGTACCACGCCGCCCGCGCACCTCACGCAACCAGTCCAGCACCGTCATCACCGGAGAGATGTTCTCCGTCCTGATCAGCTCATCTCCGAGCCAGAAACGTATGTTCCGTCGCATCTTCCCCCCGGACCGGACAGACATCCGGAACAGCCCGGCCTGCAGCAGGAAAACCGCAGGCTACGGAATGAAATAAAACGGATTGGGCACAAGGAAGATCTGCTCGGCATGACCGCCTTCAAGATCAGACATCTGATCCCCGATGCTGGCAATCACACGATATCCCTTCGCCTCGATCTCTGCCCGCACCGGTGCCTTGTAGGACGCCGCGGACGACACCCTCATCCCGTCCGGCTTGAGATAAAGCCCGCTCCATCCCTCATACCCTGCCGCCGTCAGATTGGCCGATGTCGCCGCGCGCTCATGTTCGCGCCGGCCGGTCACGAAAAACATCGCCACTCCCAGCTTCCGCGCTTCCCTGTAAAGCTCCAGCATCGGCTTCAGAGCAGGCGAGCGGTTGCTGGCTTCCCAGGAATCCATTCCGCACGGCCCCTCAGGAAGACGATCACAGGCACCATGCGGCAGATAGCCGAAATCATTCGCCCGCATCTCATCCCAGTTGGACAGGGAGGTCTCATCAATATCCAGGACGACAGCCGGATGCTGAACACGGGGCGCTTCCCAGCGTATCCATTCACGCGCGCCCGAGACCAGACGGCGGACATCCCGATCATACCTGCCGCTGTCATGATATTTCCGGACAGTCTCCTTGGCATAGGACAGATTGGGCGGAACGCCGGGGATCTGCGTCACAGGGGCAGGCGGTGCGATCGAGGCATCACAGCCCGAAAGAAAAACCACCGCTGCAAGACATATGCCGCTTTTCCTGATCACAACCCTCTCCCCATCCGAAAACCCCCGATCCGCACTGCCGCATCCCCGACCCGGCACGGATTATTCCGTCATCGCACTGCGCTTGAGCGATTTCGGCACAGGCCCTTCCTTTTTCAGGGAATGCCAGGCCAGCACGCTGTCCACGAGAAACGAGGCCAGCGCCAGCGTCGTGCTGATCAGCGCAAGCCCGAACAGAACGACCAGCCACCAGACAATCTTCGCATCCCGGACACTGCCGAGAAAAAGAACGAATGCCGCACCGCAGGTCATTGCCCCTGCCGTACCGCCAAAAACAATCGCCGTGTCCAGAACGGACATACGCCGGCTGAGATGAGCAAGATGCAGTTTCAGCAGGTGCCGGGCGTCATGATCCGTTTCGGAATCGAGAAGATCAGACACCTTTTCAATGTGATCCGCAACCCTGGAAAGGCGCGTATTGAACAGATTGAGCAGAGTACCGACACCGGACAGCATGAAAACAGGTGTCAGCGCCACACCGATCAGATGCGCCACATCCCCCGCTGAATCCGCACCCGGCACCACAACAGGTAAAGCCATAGAGTCCCGCAGCCCCTTTCACGTCAGAAAACCATTGTGCCGGAACACGATTTCATTTCTATAAACCATCCCATAGCACAGACCACGCAGACGGAGACCACCCCATGCCTGATCCCTCCCCGGAAGCCAGACTGAAGCATCTGCGCGACATTGCATCAGACGCGGGAACGGACGGGCTGATCATCCCCCGGAGCGATGAATATCTCAACGAATACGTCCCCGCCTGCGCGGAACGGCTCGCCTGGGTGACGGGCTTTACCGGAAGCGCAGGACTGGCGATCATTCTTCCCGATCGTGCCTGCGTTTTTTCAGACGGACGATATATCACGCAGATGTCGGAGGAGGTGGACCCTGCCCTGTGGGAACAGCGCCACATCATCACCGCGCCGCCGTCGGAGTGGCTGAAAGAAGCCGCTCCGCAGAACGCGCGCGTGGGATACGATCCGCGCGTCATCAGCCGCGATGCCCTCAGACAGATCGGGACATCCGGCGTCACGCTGGTCCCTCTGGATTTCAATCCCGCAGACCGCGCCTGGACCGGCCGCCCGGCGCCGTCCGTGGCACCGGCGCTGATCCATCCGGAACATTATGCCGGGGAGAGCGCGGCCTCAAAACGCGACCGCCTCGCCGCCTCGCTGCGCGACAGCGGATATGACGCCGCCATCCTGAGCGACCCCACCTCCGTCGCCTGGCTCCTCAACATCAGAGGTACGGACATCCCCTGCACGCCCGTCTGCCTGTGCACCGCCATCCTCTTTGCGAACGCAAAGCTGTCCCTGTTCATCGCGCCTGAAAAAATCACGCCCGACGTGAAGAAATGGCTCGGGAACGATGTCACCATCCTTTCGCAGGACAGACAGGAAAAAGCCCTGAAAGCCCTGCACGGGAAAACCGTGCTTACAGATCCCGCCGGAACACCGCTGTGGTACGCACAGAAACTCCAGGCGGCAGGCGCACATGTTGCGGACGGGCAGGATCCCTGCGTCATGCCGCGCGCGACAAAAAACCGGACTGAACAGACGGGCGCACGCATCGCCCATCTGCGCGATGCCGCCGCCGTCTGCCGCTTCCTGTACTGGCTGGAAAGCAATGCCGCCACGACAACGGAAATGCAGGCTGCGGAACAGCTCGGTCGCTTCCGGCAGGAGAACGAGGAATACCGGGAGGAATCCTTCACCGCCATCTCCGCCGCAGGTCCCCACGGCGCCATCATGCACTATCATGTCTCACAGGAGACAGACCGGCTGATCGGCTCTGATACGCTCTATCTCATCGACAGCGGCGGTCAGTATCCCGAAGGTACCACCGACATCACACGCACCGTCTGGACCGGGCCGTCCGATCCGCCCCGGCATATGCAGGAAGCCTGGACACGCGTGCTGATCGGGAATCTCGTCCTGGGCGCAACGCGTTTTCCCGAAGGCACGACAGGCGGAAATCTCGACTGCCTCGCCAGACACGCACTGTGGCAGGCCGGACAGGATTTCGATCACGGAACCGGACACGGCGTCGGCAGCTTCCTCTCCGTGCATGAGGGCCCTGCCAGGATCGCCAAGACCTCCTCCGTCCCGCTGGTCGCGGGAATGATCCTCTCGAACGAACCCGGTTTCTACGAACCCGGAGCCTTCGGCATCCGTCTCGAAACCCTCGTCCTCGTCTCCCCGTCAGACGCGGGAACGGCGCAGCGCCACTTCCTGGAGTTCGAAACCCTCACCCTGGTCCCGTTCGACCTCAGGCTGGTCCTGCCCGAGCTGATGAGCACACATGAACTTGATCTGCTCGACGCGTATCATGCCCGCATCCTGCGGGAGGTCGGTCCGCTGCTGCCTGCCGCGGAACGTACGTGGCTGGCGCATGGCTGCCGTCCCATCAACAGGAAGTGAGAACGGGGGTTTGTAAGTCGATTTTCAACGCAATGAAGGGCAGAACAGGCAGCGGATGAAGCCAGGGAGCTCATTGTATGTCCAGTAGAACAATCCCCGCCACTCTTATCGCCGGTGATGGCATCGGTCCCGAAATCATGGAATCCGTGATCGAGATCCTCGACGCGGTCGGCGCTCCGTTTGCCTGGGAAAAGCACCTCGCCGGTATGGCCGGCGTGGACGCCGTGAATGATCCGCTGCCGAAAGAGACGATCGAAAGTATCCGCCGCACGGGCCTCGCTCTGAAAGGCCCGCTGACAACTCCGGTCGGCGGCGGCTTCAAATCCATCAACGTCACGCTGCGTCAGGAATTCGGCCTCTACGCCAACCTCCGCCCGACGAAAACCATCATCCCCGGCGGCCGCTACGAGGATATCGACCTCGTGATCGTGCGTGAGAACCTTGAGGGCTACTACGCCGCTCTGGAACACACGGTCCCGGCTAACGGAGACCCGAAGGGCATGGCGCTCAGCGGCGGCTACGTCACCCGTCAGGAGTGTGACCGTATCGTCCGCTTCGCCTTTGACTACGCCGTCAAGAACAACCGCAAGAAGGTGACGCTGGTCCACAAGGCCAACATCATCAAGCAGATGAGCGGCATGTTCCTTGAGGAAGGCCGCAAGGTCGCTGAGGAATACAAGGGCCGCGTCGAGGTGGACGAGAGCATCGTCGATGCCTGCGCCATGCGCCTCGTCACCAATCCCTGGCAGTTTGACGTCATCGTCACGACCAACCTGTTCGGCGATATCCTCTCCGATCAGACAGCCGGTCTCGTCGGTGGTCTCGGCATGGCGCCGGGCGCAAACATCTCCGACAAGGCCGCCGTGTTCGAAGCCGTCCACGGCTCCGCACCGGACATCGCCGGCAAGGGTCTCGCAAACCCGCTGGCCCTGCTGCTCGCCGCCGTGATGATGCTGCGCCATATCGGTCGCCAGGATCTGGCAGAGCGCATCGACGCCGCCATCAACTCCGTCATCACCTCCGGAAAGGTCCGCACGCGCGACCTCGGTGGTCAGGCCGGAACGAAGGATCTGACGGCAGCCCTGAAACAGGCTCTGAACTGATCCGGTCCCGGCTCTCCTCCGCAGGGGGGGGGAGAGCCGGAACCCCTGTTCTGACAGAGGTTTTTCAGAAAATATCTTTTTTAGACATTTTATTTACCAGACAGTCACCTCTCTGTGGAATCTTTATGACAGACAATTTCCAGACAGAGAGTACACCTCTTGCCCGACACCGTTGCAGCCTTCACACGGCCTCATGCCGGCCATTCGCGGAGCATGGCTGCTCACCAGCCTGACCACACGGACGAAAATCCGGAAGTCATCATCCGCTATGATCTGCACAACGGGCAGCGCACAGGCATAGACATACTCCCCACGGCAGCTCTCATGCCCTTCCGCTCCGCCCGCCGCAGGCAGAAGGGCAGGGCGCGGGAAGACCTGCTCTCACGCGTCTGCGCCGCAACGGCAACCGGAACCCGCCTGCCCGGATGCACGGCCATCCCTTATGAAAACAGCGACCAGACGGAAGACGAATTCCTCAGCCGCCTCCGGCAGACCCTGCTGGACACCGGAACCGCGGCAGCCTCCGTGGAAATCGAATTCCCGGAATCAACCCTGCTGAACATTACCGAAAACATGATCTACACCCTCTCCGGACTGAGAGACGCAGGCGCGGGCGTGGTCATGACCGGCCTCGGCCATACTCAGACAAGCCTCACCCTGCTGCGGGATCTCGCCTTTATGGGGCTGATCAGCACGATCAAGCTCGACCGGCATCTCTTCGTCACGGATCCGGGCGACATTCACTCGGATCATCCGCTGGCCGCAGCCCTCCTGCGTATTGCGCACGATCTGGGGCTGAAAACCCGCGCGGAGGGCATTGATTCCCGCCAGACACTGGCATTCCTTACGGAGCATAAATGCCAGGAAGGATGCGGGCAGGCTCTCTCCCCGGCCCTTCCGCTTTCCGGACTGACAAACCGCCGCCCCTCAACCCGCCGTAATCCGCGCTGAAATACGCAGCATCCGTGTTCAGCCGGAAATACGATCGCCGCCGCAGAACAGAAACTGCCGGTCACGACGCGCGATGGCGATCAGCGTCTGACCACCGCGTTCCGCAAGGCGGAAAGCCCGATATGTCGGGGCCGAAACCGCCACGACAACTGCCATCCCGGCCCGCAGGGTCTTTAAAACCATCTCGTATGAATACCGGCTGGTGAGAAGACAGAATCCCTCCGAACCGGTCTGCCCCGCACGAATCCGCGCACCGATCAGCTTGTCCAGCGCATTATGCCGGCCGACATCCTCCCTGATCAGCTCAATACGCCCCTCCCGGTCCGCCCACGCCGCCGCATGAACCATCCTGGTCGCGGCATTCAAAACCTGCCGGGATTCAAGATCCCTCAGCCCCCGCCGGATCGCCTCCACGGTAATCCCGTCGCCCCGGGGCAAAACCGGAATATCCGGGGTCTCCACGGCAGGAATCTCATCCGTCCCGCAGATCCCGCATCCCGTATGCCCCGTCTGTGCCCGCGGAGCACGCCGCAGCAGGGCCGCCAGACATGCCCCGGACACCGTCACATCCAGATCACAGCCATCCTGCAACTGCGTGACAACAACCGAGCGGATATCCTCCGCGCTCCCGGCAATTCCCTCCGTCAGGCAGAAGCCATACGCAAAATCCTCGACCTGATCAGGGCTCATCATCATGGTGCCATATGGAAAGATTCCATTGAATCTCAGGCGAACCGGAACCTCATCCGCAACATTCAGAACAGTCCCCTCATCCGGGGATCCAAGCGGCACGACATCCAGGCCATAAAACAGCGCCGTCATCCGCTCAGCCTCCGTCCGCAAGGCGCATCACAGCCTCTGCGCGTTCCTCTGGCGTATTGATATTATCCAGAGCCCCCGGCGTGCGCGGCGACAGCACACAGACATCCGCCGCCGCAAGAACCCGGCGCAGACTCCCGCCGCCTCCGGCCATCTGAAGCCGCAGACGCGCCAGAGCCTCAGGCTCCCATATCGTGCAGAGCGGCTCCGGCACCCCGTCATGCTCGCTCCGGAATGCAATGGCAGAGCACCCCGCAGCCCTTGCACCGATCAGCGCATCCAGAGAGTCTTCATCCAGAAAAGGCAGATCACAGGCCAGCACCAGCCAGGCCACATCCGGGTATGCATCATGAGCCGCAAGAATCCCGGCAGCCGGTCCGTCTGCCCCCGTCATATCCGTAATCCCGGGCCAGCCGGACCGCAGGGGGTCATCCCCCTGATCCGGACGGAGCGAGACGAAGCTCCGCTCCGTCCGCGGGGAGACAAGCCCGAACGCCCGGGCAAGCTGCGGACGCCCGCCATAGACCAGCGCCGCCTTATCCTGCCCCATCCGGCGGCTTGCTCCCCCGGCCAGAACCAGCCCCCAGAGCGGAATCACCGGAGCGGAACCACCAGAGCAGGCCTCAGCCCTGACCCTCAAACCGCATCGGAACGGCACCGGCAGTGCTGGGCACCACCTTCACCGGGATCGATTTCGCCGCCGGGGTGCCGCTGATCTCATCAAAATATCCCAGCGGCAGCAGGGGATTGAGCTCCGGATAATATCCCGCGATCGCACCCCGGGACATCGGATAGTCAATCACCGTCAGACCATCGACATAACGGTGATATCCGTCATCGCTGTATGTCTCCAGGCCGATCACCGAGCCGTTCTCCAGCCCGCGATCCTTCATGTCGTCACGGTTCATGAACACAACCAGCCGGGTGTTATACACACCGCGATAGCGGTCGCTGTTACTGTAGATCGTGGTGTTGTACTGATCATGCGAGCGGATCGTCGCCAGACGCAGCATCGCGGGATCATCAACCGGAACATCCGCCTCAAGACCCGGGAAAACCAGGAAATTCGCCTTGCCGGTCTGCGTCTTCCACACACGCCGGCGCGGCGGAATATCCAGATGGAATCCATGCGGATCCCGGATACGCTCCGAGAAATCCGCATAGATCGCCGGATAGACCTGACCGATCCTGTCGCGGATCAGCGTGTAATCGGCCATATAATCCGCCCACGCCGTCGAAGAGCCCGGCAGCGTCGCCATCGCCATCCGGCAGACGATCTCGGTCTCCGGAAGAACATCCTGCGACACGGGCTCAAACACGCCGCGCGACGCCGTCACGTTCGACATCGCATCCTCGATCGTCACGAACTGCTCACCCGCAGAGGTGCGGATGATCTCCGACCGCGCGACAACCGGAAGCAGCAGCGCCTCCCTCCCGTGAACCAGATGGCCGCGGTTGAGCTTCGTCGCGATCCCGACCGTCAGATTCAGCCGTGCCATCGCGGCATAGGACCGCTCCGTATCCGGAACCGCCCGGACGAAATTGCCACCCAGCCCGATAAAGACCTTCGCCGTCCCCGCTTCCATCGCCTCAAGGGAGGCCACGACATCATGCCCGTGCTCACGCGGCGGCTCGAAGCCGAACACATCGCGCACCCGGTCCAGATAGTCCTGCGTCGGCTTCTCATCGATGCCGACCGTCCGGTCTCCCTGGACATTCGAATGACCGCGGATCGGTGCAATCCCCGCTCCGGGTTTCCCGAAATTACCACGCAGGAGAAGCAGGTTAGCAATCTGCTGGATCAGGCGGGACCCCTGCTGATGCTGGGTGATGCCCATGCCGTAGCAGATCACCGTCGCGGAGGATTTCATGTAAATTTCCGCCACGCGGCGGATCTGCTCCTCGGACACGCCCGCCATCCGGGTGATATCGTCCCAGGAACAGCTCATGACATCCGCACGCAGCGCCTCAAGCCCGACCGTGTGCTCACCGATAAACGCCTTGTCGAGAACGTCCTCCCCCCGCGCATCGGCCTCAAACAGAACCCGCATCATGCCCTTGAACACCGCCAGATCGCCGCCGATCCGGACGTGAACGAACTCGCTGGAAATCGGCGTGGACCCGAAGGTCGCCATCTTCACGACGTCCTGCGGCTCGGTAAAGCGGATCAGCGCACGCTCGGGCATCGGATTGATCAGCACGATCGGAACACCGCGCTTCCTCGCCTCGACCAGATTGGTCATCATACGCGGAGAATTCGTCCCGGTATTCTGTCCGACCACGAAAATCGCCTCGGCATGATCGAAATCAGCCATGACGATCGTGCCCTTGCCGATCCCGATCGAGGCCGGAAGGCCACGGCTGGTCGGCTCATGGCACATGTTCGAGCAGTCAGGAAAATTATTCGTCCCGAACTCACGGACAAAAATCGAATAGAGAAACGCCGTCTCGTTCGCGGTCCGCCCCGACGTGTAGAACTCCGCCTCATGCGGGCTGTCCAGCGCCTGCAGATGTCGCCCGATCAGCGCAAACGCGTCATCCCACGACACAGGCACATAGCGGTCGGTCGCCGGATCATAGCGCATCGGCTCCGTCAGACGCCCCTGCATCTCAAGCCAGTAGTCGCTCTGCTCCATAAGCTCGGAAACAGTGTATTTCTCAAAGAACGCACGGGTCACACGGGCCTTCGTCGCCTCATGCGCCAAGGCCTTTGCTCCGTTCTCACAGAATTCCAGCTTCTTTCTGTGGTCCGGATCGGGAAAGGCACAGCTCGGACATTTGAAGCCGCCCGGCTGATTCATCGCCAGAAGCCCGCGCGAGCCTTTCACAAGCACGCTCTGCTCCATCAGAACCTTCGCCGTCGCACCCGCAGCACCCCAGCCTCCGGCAGGATGGTGATAGGGTTTGAATTCTGCGTCTTTTTCCTTGCTCATTGCCCTCTCCTCCCCGGACAGAAACATCCGGATTAAAGAATTCCGAATTCCTTCATTGCCGGAACAAAATTCTCATTTTCATGCTTCGACCGCGCAAGCTTGATCAGCGCAAAACGCTGCAGCGGACTGAGATCGGCCCACACCTCCGCCGCAGGGGGCGCCACACCATCCGCAGCTGCCTGACTCTCAACAGCCTCAGGCATCCGGTCCCCGCGCTGCCATACATCATACTCCTGCGGGCCGAGAAAAACCGCAGGCTCATCGCAGCACGACTCAATCAGCCCCAGAATCACAGAGCGACAGACCGCCACATCCGCCGCCGTCTCACAGGGAAACTCCGCAAGACGCCCCCTGTCCTCGCGGGAAAACCGGCTCCACTGCCGTAGGCTCAGCTTTATCCCGGCAAGATCGAGCTTCTGGCGCACGATCATGGGAATACACCGCAAAGACCCGGCGAAATCGCTCTCGAATTCAAAAAGCATCCCGAAAAAACCGCGCTCCCCCGCATATGCTGCGAAATTTTCCTTACCCTATAAGATATATTCTCCCGCAACAATCAAAACAGACCGCAGCACCTCAGACAGCACGCTCGAACAGGACCGCCCCGGCACCATAGGACCCGAGGTTCCCCTGCCCGCTGCGGCATCGCTCAAACCCCTGTGCGCGCCAGAATTCCACAGCCGCCGCTGTCGAGGTCAGAACAATCCGCCCGACCCTAGCATGCACCGCCGCCGCCTGGACAAGCATGATCCCCGCCCGCGCCATGCCCGTGCCACGTGCCCCGGAAATCAGTGCAATATCATGCAGATACCAGAAGTCAGGACATTCAGGCAGCGCCCCGATCAGCGTATTGAGCGCCGGAACCACCTCCTTACAGCGCCCGTCCGTCCGCCAGGGATGACTGAAAAGATAGCCGCAGGCCGCCCCGTCCGCGCCCTCCAGAAGGAAGCATCCCGCAGGACACAGATGCAGACGCTCTGCAAAAACCGCGTCATCCTCCGGATAATCCGCATGAATCAGACCAGCCAGCCGGGACACCGCCGGAAGATCCTCCGCAGACATCGGACGCCAGAACAGGGAGCCGGACAAGGAAGCCATATGCCATAAACCCGTTTACACTACCTCCACCGGCCTTTACCCGGGAACAGACATAAACGGGAGAGACCATGGCGGACTCACTGCGCCTCACCCTCAGAATCGATATCGACGGACGCCCGGCCCTCGGCCACGGAAAGATCATCCTGCTCGAACATATCGACGCAACCGGCTCCATCTCCGCCGCAGGCCGCGCCATGGGCATGTCCTACCGCCGCGCCTGGCTCCTCGTGGAATCCGTCAACGCGCTCTTCTCCGAACCGCTGGTCGGCACACGCCCCGGCGGCGGCGGCGGCGCATTCCTCACCGAAACAGGTCACACAATCGTGAGACTCTATCGCGAGGCGGAACTTCTTGCCACCCGGGGAAGCAGCTCCGCCCTGGAGGGGCTTGCGAAAAAAATCGCACGCCCTGAAAAGAACACTTCGCCGTGACACTGTCATTGTCTGTCATGTTTCGTCACACATCCGGGCCATGCGGCCAGGACAGAAGGCTGCGGCCGTAAGGAATATCCAAGAGTGCCATCCCACCTCCCGACCCGGACTGATCCTTCGAGAACTCTCCCCCGTCGTGAGCTCCTGCGGAGCAGCGCCGCCGCAGCCTCAATCCTCGCCCTTGCAGGCGGAGCAGGTGCCCGGCAGGCCCGCGCAGCCGGAACGGACAAATCGCACCGCCCGCTCCCCTTCGAAAATCACACCGTCAGCGATATCGCCCGCCGCCTCGCCGCATCGGCCTACAAGGCGCCGGACCAGACCCTTCCCAAGGCGATCTCGAACCTGAATTTCGACCAGTTCAGCTCCATCGCCTTCCGCCCGGACATGGCCCTGTGGCACGGACAGAATCTCGCCTTCGATGTCGAGTTCTTCCCGCGCGGCTATCTCTATTCCCCGAAGATCGACATCTACGAGGTCGTGGACGGTCAGTACGCCCCGGTGCCGTACAACCCGGACATGTTCACATACGGAGACCCGGCGCTTCGCGTCACCGATGATATCGGTTTCTCCGGCCTCCGCCTGCGCTACGCCATCAACACGCCGGGCGTGATGGAGGAATTCTGCGTCTTCCTCGGCGCCTCATATTTCCGCGCCGTCGCACGCGGCCAGAATTACGGCCTCTCCGCGCGCGGCTTTGCCGACGGAACCGGAGATGCCGCAAGGGGAGAGGAATTCGCCCTCTTCCGCGCCTTCTGGCTCGAACGCCCGCAGCCCGGCATGGACCTCGTGGTCCTGCACGCCCTGCTCGACAGCCCCTCCCTCGCCGGGGCCTTCCGCTTCACGATCCGCCCCGGAGACATGACGATCTTCGACGTGCAATCCACGCTCTTCCCCCGCGTGGCCATCTCGGAATCCGGAATCGCCCCGCTGACGGGCATGTACTATTTCGACGCCAATGACCGCAGCCATATCGATGACTGGCGCCCCGCCGCGCATGACAGCGAGGCCCTGCAGATCTGGACAGGCTCGGACCAGCAGCTCTTCCGCCCGCTGAGAAACCCGCTGGATCTCCAGTTCTCGGCCTTCTCCGACATCTCGCCGCGCGGTTTCGGACTGATGCAGCGCCGCCGGACCTTCCGGGATTTCGAGGATCTCGCGCTCAATTACGAAAAACGCCCCTCTCTGTGGATCGAACCGATCGGGGACTGGGGACCGGGCTCGGTGGACCTCGTGGAAATTCCCACGCCCAACGAGGTCAACGACAACATCGTCTCCTTCTGGAGACCGAAAGATCCCCTCAAAGCCGGTCACGAATACCCCTACGCCTACCGGATGTACTGGGGCGCGGACACACCCTTCCCGACCCGCCTCGCCCGCATCGGGGAAACCCGCGTCGGCATGGTCACGGATCACAAGGACGGCCGCTTCTTCGCCATCGACTTCACCGGTGCCCCCTTCGAGGATCTGGCTCCGGACGCGAAATTCCACCTCATCCCGCAGACCTCCGCCGGAAATATCCGCAACGTGGTTGTGGAACCCAATCCGCATATCAAAGGCTGGCGGACCACCTTCGAATTCTATCCCGGCGACGCAAAAATCGCAGAACTTTCAGCCGTTCTCGCCAACGATCAGGGAACCGTTTCTGAAAAATGGATGTACCGCTGGACACCGTAAGCATGCCCGCACCCGCGCCGCCGGCAGTGCCCGCAGCTCTGCCTATGGAAGCCCCGCTCGACATGCCGGTCCAGAACCTGCATGCCGCGCCGGATCTGCACGGCCGCCCGGGTACCCCCGTCACGGAAGCCCGGATGGCCGGGCTGAGGCGTCTTGCCGTTATCGGATCGGCCCTCCTGCTGACCATCTACGGCACATGGCAGATGCACCTGGTGCTGGACGCCAGCGGCGTCTCCCTGCTCGGCGGCATCATGCTCGTGCTGTTCGTGCTGCTTTTTTCCTGGATCGCGCTCGCCTTCACCTCCTCCATCGCAGGTTTCTGCTCCCTCGTCTCACGCGGCGGACTCGGGCTTGGCATCGAGCGCAGCGGCCCGCTCCCGGACCTCATCTCCAGAACCGCCCTGCTCCTCCCGACCTATAACGAAAACCCTCACCGGGTGATGGCCGGTCTGCGCGCCATCCACGAAAGCCTTCGCGCAACGGGCCGGGATGCCTGCTTCGACATCTTCATCCTCTCCGACACGACAAACCCCGATATCTGGGTGCAGGAAGAGGCGGAATGGCTCCGCGCCCGCAGCGAACTGCAGGGCAATACGGGCATATTCTATCGCCGACGCGCAAAGAACATCGAACGCAAGGCCGGAAACATCAGCGAGTGGGTCCGCCGCTTCGGCGCGGCATATCCCCAGATGGTCACACTCGATGCCGACTCGGTCATGGACGGAGAAACCCTCGTCCGCATCACCGCCGCCATGGAGCGGCATCCCGGCGTCGGACTGATCCAGACCCTGCCCGTCATCACCGGCGGAACCACCCTCTTCGCCCGGATGCAGCAGTTCGCAGGCCGCGTCTACGGCCCTGTCATCGCCTTCGGGATCGCCTGGTGGCACGGCTCGGAAAGCAATTACTGGGGCCACAACGCCGTCATCCGTACGAAAGCCTTCGCCGAACAGGCCGGGCTGCCCCATCTCCCGGGGCGCAAACCTTTCGGCGGGCATATTCTCAGCCATGATTTCGTGGAAGCCGCCCTCATGCGCCGCGGCGGATGGGCCATCCATATGGTCCCCGGCCTGCTCGGCTCCTATGAGGAAAGCCCCCCGTCCCTGACGGATATCGCCATCCGTGACAGACGCTGGTGCCAAGGAAACCTGCAGCACTACAAGGTCGTACCGACAAAAGGCATGAACCCCGTCAGCCGTATGCATCTGCTGATGGGAATCGGCTCCTACGTCACCTCGCCGCTGTGGCTTATCTTCCTCATGGTCGGAATTCTCGTCTCCCTTCAGGCCCATTTCGTCCGGCCTGAATATTTCGGAGACACGAAAACACTCTATCCGCACTGGCCCCAGGTCGATCCGATCCGCGCGAAATACGTGTTCATCGGCACCATGGCGATCCTGCTCGCCCCGAAATTCCTCGCCTTTCTGGCCCTGCTGGCAGACCGGAAAACCCTCAGGGACTGCGGCGGAGCGGTCAGGGTTCTTCTCTCCATCCTGGCCGAAACCCTCATCGGCGGTCTCATCGCCCCCATCGCCATGCTGATCCAGACCGGAGGCGTGATCTCCATCCTCAGCGGCAAGGACTCGGGATGGAACGCACAGCGCCGCGATGACGGAGGTATTCCGTTCAGCATCGTCGCCCGCGGATACTGGCGCTTTATGGTCATCGGCATGCTGATGGGCGCTGCCGCCTGGGCCGTCTCCACAGCCCTGTTCCTCTGGATGACCCCGGTGCTGCTCGGGCTTCTTCTGGCCATCCCCCTGGCCTGGTGGACCGCAAGCCGCAACGCAGGCCTCACCTTCCGTCGCGCCGGACTCCTCCTCGTTCCTGAGGAGACCGATACACCGTCGGTCCTCCGCCTGACCGCACGGGAAATCGCACGCCCGGAAACAAATATCCCGCATGATGCCTTCGCAGCCCTGCGCAGCCATCCGGACCTCCTCGAAGCCCATACCGCCATGCTGCCGATCCCGCGCCGCAAGGGCGAAGACGTGGACGCCAGCCTCCTCACCGGTCTCGTCAGACTGTCTGAAGCCACTTCGGTGGAAGCCGCGGAACAGACCCTTTCCCGGCAGGAAAAAGCCGCCGTGCTCGCCTCGGCAGAAGGCGTCAGCCTGATCCTCAGCCTTCCCTCCCGTATGTGATAATACGGGACCAGACACGGACTGTTGCAAAAAAAGACTGGCAGAAACGCAAATACGTGCTTGCCCCAGGGTGCATTTTATAGTGAATTAGGAGTGCATCGGTCCTGCTTGAGACAATCTCTGCGGGCAGTGCCAATCCGGACCTGTAACACCGGCAGACATACCGGCAGGTCAGAACCCTGCCGGAACAGCCAGACATCTCATTCCGGGCGTCAGACCAGAACTGCGTCCGACAGGAGAACGCAGTGACTTCACTTTTTTCCGAAAGACCTGCCATCTTTCCGGAGAACTGCTTCTTCGCCGCAGAAGGCGGTGATCCCCCGGTCTGTCAGATCTGCAGGGCCCGCGGAAGCGGCGTCTGCAGCGTCCTCTCTCCCGAAGAACTCAGCGCACTCTACCAGGTCTCCGAACGCATCTCCTTCCCCCCGGGACATATCTTCATAGAAGAAGGCACGGACGCCTGGTGCTTCTATAACGTCACCCAGGGTACCGTGAAGCTGTTCCGCTCCCTGCCCGACGGCCGCAGACAGATCACCGGATTCGGCAGCCCCGGATGCTTTATCGGACTCGCCGTTACGGAAACCTACGGATTCGGCGCGGAAACGGTCGAAGCCGTCACACTCTGCCGGTTCTCGCGTAAAAAACTCGAAACCCTGGTCAACCGGTTTCCGCAGCTCGAACGCCGGCTCCTCAATGAAGCCAGCCACGAACTGGTGCTCGCCCAGGATCAGATGCTCCTGCTCGGCCGTAAAACGGCACGCGAACGCGTCGCAAGCTTCCTGCTGACACGCATCGCCGCGGATGACTGCGAACACACACAGGACAGCATCGTCCTGCATCTTCCCATGACACGTGCGGATATCGCGGATTATCTCGGACTGACCATCGAAACCGTCAGCCGCACACTGAGCCGGATGCGCCAGGACGGCCTGATCCGGACAGGAGCGGATCGCATGATCGAGATCCGCTCCCGCGAACGCCTCCGGACACTCTCGCTCGAGGGATAGACCGGACAGGCGTCAGAAAGACGTCTGAACCCTGCCGACAATCACGTTGCCGTTCCGGCCGAACAGATTGACCCCTCCGGAAACACCCTTCGAGCGGGATACGATATACCGTTCATAATCCAGCATGAATTTGATGTGCCGGTTCGGATACCAGTTGAACCCGGCCTGCCAGGAAGTCTGCTGATTGCCATTGACCCCCTTGCCGCCCTGATCCGCCAGATCGCTCATATCCGCAACGCTCCAGCGCCCGCTGACTTCCAGAGCACCCCAGTGATTGTGAACGGGATCAAAGTCATACTCCACACCAGGCGTGGTGAACGCGGCAATCTGTGAATTATATCCCCGCCCGTGGCCGAGCAGCGTATAATTCGCCGCGACATACCACCCGTCAAACCCCAGAGACGGAAGCCTGCCGCCGCCATCCTGGCGCCCGCGCAGAACGCCGATATGGTAATATTCCCCTTTCACAAGAAGCTTCTTCCACCGCACCGCAAGCTGCGGACCCGCAGCCCATATCTGCGCCACGTTACTGAGCACGCCTGACGTCAGAAGATTCGTCTCGCCCAGCGGAATTTCCGTATTGTTCGTCAGCGTATACTGACGGCCATTCGTATTCTGCGACACCTTGAACGCCGCCGTCGCCCCCGCGCCCACATGCACGTCAATGTCCCGGCTTGCGTAGGGACGCCCGGCAATACGCGTCACAGCTCCGGTCTGAGTGTCCGTGATCGTGGAATCCTTGTTGCGATCACCGAATTTCTGACCGGTAAAATAAAAATTGGCCAGCCAGCGCTTCTCATGGTGCTCACCACCGATACTGAACCTCCCGGCCCCGCTCGCGATATTGCGGACGATATCGACAATCGCAGGACGCTCCAGAAACTCAAACGCCCCGGAACGCTCTGCGCTTTCCTCCTCCATACGCGGCTGAAAATACCCGACCGTCAGGACGGTATTTCTCAGACGCGTATAGTTCAGGCTGGCCTCAAACAGACCGACGCTGCCATCCGTCGTGGAGGAACCGAATTCCGGCGTGACCGTCAGCACCCAGTTCCTGTAACGCCAGGTGAAGTTCGGCCGTATCCGCCGTGCATTCTGGGCAAAGGAAGGAAACTTTCCCTTGCCCTCCCCCGCACGTGGCCCCGCCCCCAGAAACCCTCCGAAATCAAGCTGGGCCAGAATACCCGCGGAAAAAGCATAGACACTGTCAGAAGAGGAAATCGTCGGACGCCAGTTCGGAAACCCGACCCTGATCCCGCCGATCTGGACCTCCTCGTTCTCATTCGTGGCCGCCCGGAAGGCAGCCCAGGACTCCGCCGGAAGATCTGTCGGGGACAGACGGCCCTCAGAGGCCCGGCGCGGCCCCGGAGGCCTGCGCGGAGTGACCTCAGAAAAAACCGGAGTAACCTCGGGTCCGGCATCCGCAATCCGTACACCATGCGCCGCAGATTCCGTGTCGTGCGCCGGACGGGTGGCATTCGCGCCTCGGGCTGAAACCCTGGTGGCATGATGCCGCTCATGCTTCTGCGCAAGCATTTCCTGCCTCATCTGAGCAACCTCGCGCCGCATGGCCGCCAGCTCACCGCGCAGCGCCCGGACCTCAGGGTCCTCCGCATACGCCTTTCCGCACATCATACCCCCTGCCGCAAGAGAAGACGCTGCCAGCAGGACAAATCGGACAGGTACGGACATTTTATAACCTGAAAAAATAGTGAAACATATGAGCGAAATGTCACAATGAATCGTATTTTACGATTTTAAGTGTTTATCTCACTGCCATAATAGGTTATTATCGGCGTCAATCTGTCAATTGATTAAGTGGAATTTTGAAATACAAAATTATAAACTATTTTATATAGTGTAATAAGACCGCAGCCCGGTCCCGGAAAGTTGTTCGACCGCGCCTTGAGACATCCCGTTAAAGGTGCAACGGTTTTGCAAGGAACAGTATGCCCTGCCCCCGCAAGACGGCGTCGTTTCAGGGCTACGGAAATGAAGAATGAACATTCATGAGTATCAGGCCAAGGAACTGCTGAAGTCCTTCGGCGTCCCCGTACCACCCGGCATCGCCGTCCGCTCGCCGGACGAAGCCCGGGATGCCGCAAAATCACTCGGAGGCGATCTGTTCGTCGTCAAGGCACAGATCCACGCAGGCGGCAGAGGCGCCGGACACTACGTCGGAGACCCGGCCTGCAGCGGTGTAAGACTGGTGAAAACCGCAGCCGAAGCCAGGGCCGCCGCCTTCGAGATGCTCGACCGCACACTCGTCACCCGCCAGACCGGGTCGCAGGGCCGGGTCGTACGCAGGCTCTATGTCGAGGCCGGATGCGCCATCGACCGCGAACTCTATCTCTCGCTCCTGATCGACCGCACCGAACGCTGTATCACCGTGGTCGCCTCGGAAGCCGGTGGCATGAGCATTGAGGACGTCGCGGCGAAGACGCCTGAAAAAATCATGAAGATCAGGATCTCGCCCTCACTCGGCCTTGCCGATCACCAGTCCCGGGAACTCGCGACCCGGCTCGGACTGCACGGGCCGCTGATCGGACAGTTCGCAACCATCGTCCATGCCGCCTGGGAGGCCTTCACGACGCTTGATGCCTCGCTGATCGAGATGAATCCCCTCGTGGTCACGAAAGACAACACGCTTCTCGCCCTCGATGCGAAAATGGGCTTCGACGATAACGGCCTCTTCAGACACCGCGCGATCCAGGAACTGCGCGACCCGAACGAGGAAGACCCCCGCGAACAGGAAGCCGCACGCTTCGGCCTGTCCTATGTCAGCCTGGACGGAACCATCGGCTGCATGGTCAACGGCGCGGGGCTGGCAATGGCCACGATGGACATCATCCACCAGGAAGGCGAATCCCCCGCAAACTTCCTCGATGTCGGCGGCGGCTCCTCGCGCGAGAAAGTCGGAGCCGCCTTCCGCGTCCTGCTCAGCGCCCCCGGCCTCGAAGGCGTACTCGTCAATATCTTCGGCGGAATCATGCGCTGCGACATCATCGCGGACGCCGTCATTTCCGCCTGCCGCGAAACCGGACTGAACGTCCCGCTGGTCATCCGCCTCGCAGGAACGAATGTGGAGGAAGGCATGGCCATGATCCGCTCCTGCGGCCTCGACCTCATCATCGCCACGGATCTCGGAGACGCCGCACGCAAAATCGTCACCGCCGTCCGCACCAGAAGGGCCGCCTGATGTCCATCCTCGTCGATACACACACCAGACTCATCGTCCAGGGCTTCACCGGCGCACACGGAACCTTTCACTCGAAGGAAACCCTCGCCTGCCACACGAAACTCGTCGGCGGCGTCACCCCCGGGCGCGGCGGAGAAACACATCTCGGACTGCCCGTGTTCGATACGGTCGAACAGGCACAGCAGCAGCTCCATGCGGACGCCACCGTCATCTTCGTCCCTCCCGCAGGTGCCGCCGATGCCATTCTGGAAGCCATCGCCTGCGAGATTCCGCTGATTGTATGCATCACGGAAGGTATCCCCGTGCAGGACATGCTGCGCGTCCGCATCGCACTAGACCGCTCGAAAAGCAGGCTGATCGGACCGAACTGCCCCGGGGTCATCACACCCGGAGCATGCAAGATCGGCATCATGCCCGCCCCCATCCACCGGCGCGGCCATGTCGGAATCGTCTCCAGGTCCGGAACCCTGACCTATGAGGCCGTCGCACAGACAACCGCCCTGGGCATGGGCCAGAGCACAAGCGTCGGAATCGGCGGAGACCCGATCAAGGGCCTCGATTTCACGGATATCGTCGAAATGTTCCTCGCCGATCCTGAAACGGAATCCCTGATCATGATCGGAGAAATCGGCGGACAGTCGGAAAACGACGCCGCGCGCCTCATAAAGGACAGCAGAACCACAAAACCCGTCGTCGCCCTCGTCGCCGGAATCACGGCCCCGCCTGGCCGCCGCATGGGCCACGCAGGCGCCGTCATCTCCGGCGGAGACGATACGGCAGAAGCCAAGATCGAGGCACTCCGCAGCGCAGGCGTGCACATCGCCCCCACCGCCGCAGACCTCGGCACCACGCTTCAGGCCGTTCTCAGGGGATAAAGAACCGTCACAGATACAGGCGGCTGCTCATATTGCAGCCCGCCGGTCTTCAGCAGCACGGCAAAGCACCTGCAGACGATATAATCGCCTTTAAATCTGATCTGATAATTTCAGGAAAGACTATCATCCCGGACGTCAGGCAACACGTCTGGAGGTCCGGGCGGGAATCGAACCCACGTACGCGGATTTGCAGTCCGCTGCATCACCATTCTGCCACCGGACCAGACGGGATGCCGTCTTATTCCCTGGCCTCACGCCCCGGTCAAGCCCCTGTCCTCACTGATCGTAAACCCGCACGGTCAAGCCGTTGTGTGCATCGGCAGGCTGGTCAGGGTATAAGCCCATCCTGTAAGTATGTCGGAAAGCCGGTCCTCCGGCCCGAAGCCGCATCAGGGCGGCACGGTTTTTCCGAGCCCGTTTTTTTCCGATCAGGGAGGATCCGCAGACGTGTCCACGACAAACACTCCGGCCGGAGACACAGCGCTCCTCACACGTGACAGGGCCGACGCGAACAGCTTCGCGGATGCGCGCTTCCGGATGGTCAATGATCAGGTCCGTCCGGTCGAGGTCAGCGATCCGCGCATCATCGCAGCCATGCGCGTGATCCCCAGGGAAGACTGCCTCAGCGGGTCCGTGCGCCAGTTCGCGTATGCGGACCGCTCCCTGCCGCTCGGAAACGGTCGTATACTGATGCAGAGCATGATCGCAGCACGCCTGCTTCAGGCCGCACGCATCGTCGCCGGAGAGAACATCCTGGTCGCAGCCGCAGGCCCGGGGTATCTCGCGGCCCTCGCAGACTGGCTGGGCGCAAAGGTCACGGCCCTCGAATCCTCACCCGAACTGCTGAAAACCGGACAGGCCTTCACAACGCATGCCGCACCCGGCGTGACCTGGAAAGAAGGCCCCCTGGCGGAAGGCAACACGGAGCGGGGTCCCTACAGCCTCATCCTGTTTGACGGCGCCATCAGCGAAATCCCGGCCTTCTGCTCCGCACAGCTTGCGGAAGGCGGACGCATCGCAGGTATCCTCCGCCGCGATAACGGAACGGCTTCGGTCTTTCTTGCGGAAAGAAACGGGAGCACGGAAAACGGAACAGGATGGGGAATCCGCAGGCAGTTCGACGTGGACGTGCCCTGTATTCCCGAATTCGCCCCGAAAGCCGGCTTCTCCTTCTGACATCCCCCTGAAATAACGCTGTCCGGAGGATGTGCTCCTCCGGACAGACCGGCTCGGGGGGGCTCTGGCTCAGGGCTCTCCGGCCGCTCCCCAGGCACCGGGCGCATTCCGGCCCGAACCTGGCTGCCCGCCATAGGTCGTGTAGGTAAAATCTCCGTTATACGGCGGCACGACTGGCGCGTTCACCGTCACGGGCACACCCAGAACATCAATCTGCCGCGCTCCGGGAAGACGAGTCACCTGCTGCGCGTTCGGCGGCGCGATATCCGCAGGCTTCTCCGCCCGCACACGGGAGGAGAACGCCTGAATCGTCACATCCGTGTCCGTAATCGGCGTATATCCGTCCGGCGGCGGCGGAGCGCCCTCCTGATCCTCGATCGGACGCGCCGAAGTGGCCGGACGCCCGTAGCCGTCCACCCCGCCGGAAGCGGCAGAGGATGCAGCCGAAGCAGACGGAGTATGCGTCCTGTGCGCGTGTGACGGATGACGCGCGGACGCATCGCAGGGCATCAGCCCCAGAAAAACCGCAGCAGAGGCACACAGAAGGGCGCCGGTGCCTGAATATGCCGGAAACCGGCCATCTCTTTTTTTCATCAGACCCTCCTAGTCGTCCTGAGCCATTCTCTTCACCCTGCAACGCAGATCGTCAACGAATGTTTTGCAGCCCGGCGCCGTCAGTATACGTTATCGTCACAGTCTGTAATTCTTTTCAGGTCAGGAACATACGCGATGAACGTTGCACAGGGCAGTGATCTGGCACCCCTCCCGCTCTCGGGAACGGAACTGGAAGAGCTCGAGAAAGCACTCAGCCAGGTCGAAAGCGGACGCGGCGTCCTGGTCCGGCTGGCTGACCTCATGGGCGGTGCCGTCGGCCATGCCACACGTCTCGGAGCCCGCGCGCTGGGACTGAACCCGCTGATCGAGGGCAAGCTGCGCGGCCTTGCCGAATCCTCCATCGCACGCGCCTTCGATATCGCCATCCTGGGCCTGCGTGACGCCGCCTCCCCCGAGGAACAGGCCGAAGCCCGCGCCGCCCAGGAACGCGGCGGACCGGACATGCGCGGCAACGTCCTCAAGGCCGCCGTCGCCGTCTCCGGAGCTGCCGGCGGATTCGCAGGTCTGGCAGGCTTCGGACCCGATATCGCCTTCACAACCGTCACGATCATGCGCGAGATCGCACGCATCGCCCGTGAAGAGGGAGAAGACCTCTCACAGGAAGATTCGCGCCGGGCCTGCCTTGAGGTGTTCGCCCTGCGCGCCTTCCCCAACATCGCGGAAGGCCGGGAAAGCGAACTGGGCTATTTCTCCTCCCGCACCCTGCTGCGCGGCCGCCCCGTCGTGATGCTCATCTCCGAGGTCGCCTCACATTACGGCCTCGCCCTGGGACAGAAACTCAGCGTGCAGATGATGCCCGTCGCAGGCGCATTGTGCGGTGCCGCCCTCAATGCCGCCTTCCTCAACCACTACCGCGCCCTCGCACGCGCCCATTTCACAATCCGGCGCCTTGAGCGTGAGCACGGCCCGGTCGTGCGCGATACGGCAGAATCCCTGCGCGAAGCCGCCAGCGCCCGTGCAGCGGCTGCAAAGGACGCCTCAGCCGCCGCATAAATCCCGGACAAACAAAAAGAAAAGGGGAGTCCTCAGACTCCCCCGATCCGTTCCAGCGCGGCCCGCAGACGGTCCCGCTCACCCAGCTGCGTCACCAGACGCTGACGGGTCTCCTCCACAACCTCCGGCTTGCCGCGGGCAATGAAGTCGGGATTGGCGAGCTTCTTCTCCGTCTTGAGAATCTCACCCTCCGCACGCTCCAGCTCCTTCGCCAGACGCGCCCGCTCCGCATCAAGATCAATCAGGCCCTCCAGAGGCAGCGCCAGTGTCGCCTCATCCACAACCGTCTGAGCCGCACCGGACGGCAGATCCCCCTGCAGAACCCCGACCTCCGACACACGCGCCAGACGCCCGATCGCCTCCTGCCAGCGCCCCGCCCGCGCAACCGTCTCCTCAGACGCATCACGCAGAAGCACCGGAGAAGGACGGGACGGCGGAATGTTCATCTCAGACCGGATCGTGCGGATCTCCGTAATGAACCGGATCACCCAGCCCACCTCCGCACAGGCGGCCTCAGACCCGGAAACAGCCACAGCCTCCGGCCAGGACGCGGACATCAGCCCGCCGGACGGACCAAATCCCATGGATGACCAGATCGTATCCGTCACAAACGGAACGACAGGCTGAAGCAGACGCAGGATCGTTTCCAGAGCCCAGGCCGTCACACCGCGCAGCTCTGCGGCCTCCGCCTCAGACCCGCCCGCAAAAACCGGCTTGGCCAGTTCCAGGAACCAGTCACAGAAACAGTTCCAGACAAAGCGGTAGGAAACCGCCGCATAATCATCAAAACGGCACGCCTCCAGAGCCGCCGTCGCCTCCCGGACCGCCTGTCCCGTCTCATGAACCAGCCAGCGGGACAGAGAGGACCGGACGGAGGACGGATCAAATCCCGCAGCCGGAACAACCCCGTTCATCTCGCACAGACGCGCCGCGTTCCACAGCTTGGTGATGAAGCTGCGGTAATCCTCAACCCGCTTCGGACCCAGCTTCACGTCACGCCCCTGCCCCGTCAGGGCACAGATCGTAAACCGCAGCGCATCCGCACCGAATTCCTCAACAACCTCGAGAGGATCAAGACCGTTGCCCTTGCTCTTGGACATCTTCTGACCACGCTCGTCGCGCACCAGACCATGAATGAAAACCGTGCGAAACGGCACGTCATCCATGAAATGCAGACCCATCATCATCATCCGGGCAACCCAGAAGAAAATGATATCAAACCCGGTCACCAGAACATCGGTCGGATAATACCGCGCAAGCTCAGGCGTCTTCTCCGGCCAGCCCAGCGTGGAAAACGGCCAGAGCCCGGAAGAGAACCAGGTGTCCAGAACATCCTCATCCCGGACCAGCACCTCGTCACGCCCGTAATGCCCGCGCGCCTGCTCCAGAGCCTGCGCCTCATCATGCGCGACGAAAACCTCGCCATCCGGACCATACCAGGCCGGAATCCGATGTCCCCACCAGAGCTGGCGTGAAATGCACCAGGGCTGAATATCCCGCATCCAGGCGAAGAACGTGTTCTCCCACTGCTTCGGAACGAAAGAAACCTTCCCGCTCTCCACAGCCTCGATCGCCGGGACCGCCAGCTTCCCGGCATCGCAGTACCATTGAGTCGTCAGACGCGGCTCGACAATCGCCCCGCCACGCTCCGCATGAGGAACCTGGCTTACATGCGGCTCGATCTTCACCAGATGCCCCAGACGCTCCAGCTCCGCGACGATCTCCTTACGCGCCACATCACGCGAAAGCCCGGCAAGCCCGCGGACAAACGCCGGATCGGCCAGCCCCGGGATCTCGCGGATCTCATCCGCAATCTCATCCAGAACCACGCAGGCGCTCTCATCCAGAACAGTCAGCATCGGCAGATCATGCCGGCGACCCACCTCGAAATCATTGAAATCATGCGCCGGGGTGATCTTCACCGCACCGGTGCCCTTCTCGGGATCGGAATAGGTGTCGGCAACAATCGGCACCCGCCGCCCCGTCAGAGGCAGAACCACATATTTCCCGACCAGCGCGGTATAACGCTCATCCTCCGGATGCACCGCAACCGCCGTATCGCCCAGAAGCGTCTCCGGCCGCGTGGTCGCAACCGTAATCGTCTCCTCACTCCCCTCAACCGGATAGGACACATGCCACAGAGACCCGCGCACCTCCCGGCTGTCCACCTCAAGATCGGAAATCGCCGAACGGAAGGACGGGTCCCAGTTCACAAGCCGCCGGTCGCGATAGATCAGACCCTCGCGATACAGCGTGACAAACACCTCACGCACCGCGCGCGACAGACCCTCATCCATAGTGAACCGCTCGCGCTGCCAGTCAGGAGACGCACCAAGGCGACGAAGCTGCTGCGTGATTGCCCCGCCGGACTCCGCCTTCCACTCCCAGACCCGGTCCGTAAAGGCCTCACGTCCCAGTTCCGTCCGGGATATCCCCTGTTCCGCAAGAGATCGCTCAACCACAAGCTGGGTCGCAATTCCCGCATGGTCCGTCCCCGGCTGCCACAGCGCATCACGCCCCTGCATCCTGCGCCACCGGATCAGCGTATCCTGAATGGTCATGGTCAGAGCATGACCGATATGCAGGGTTCCCGTCACGTTCGGCGGCGGGATCATGATCGCAAACGGTGCCGCGGCACTCTCCGGATGCGCGGAAAAAGACCCGGACGCCTCCCACAGAGCATAAAGACGGGATTCAGCCTCGCCCGGAAGGAACGTCTTGTTCAGCATCTCTCAGTCACCACAGCACATCATATAGGAAAGAACGTTCATATATCCCGCAGACACGGAACAGGACAGAGGACACGCTCCTCTGTCGCAGATACACGGACGTCAAAAAAAACCGGCCGGAAGCCACAAGGGCCCCGGCCGGTCGCCGGTTTCTCCCGACAGCACGGACGCCGCCGGAAATCCCCGGATCAGAAATCCCCGGCCCCGCACGGATGGCAGGCCCGGAAAAGCATATCAGCCCTCGCTGAGACGCTCGATTTCCTTCTGAACAGCGGCCTGCGACGACGTCTCTTCCGACGAAGTTCTTTCCTCGCTCATCTTCTCCTCTGTCCTAGTAAACAGCTTCGGAGACAGCGACGGTGCCTCAGCAACCGGCTGCCGGGGTGAAGACGCGGCCTCCTTCTGCTTCTGCAGAAGCTGACGCAGAGCCGCCTGCACGTTCTCTATTGAATTCTGCCCGTCGTCACTCACGCTTTTCCAGCCCTTATTCTGTTCTGCAATCCGGCACCCGCAACCGCCCGTGCATCAGCGCCCCGGCTGACCGACCGCATAGTCATTGATCCCCCACAGACGATCCTTGACCGCATTGTAATACGCCTGTTCGTCATAAAGGGGAACATTCAAATGCAGATCACGCGCTGTCAGACGCCCGATCGCAGACGCCACCGCATAGGATGACGTCACCATGCTGCTCAGACTCTGCACCAGAGCCACCTGCGCGGAAAGCAGAGTGCTCTGCTGCTGCAGAACCTCAAGCGTGGTGCTCGTGCCCACGATCGCCTGACGCTCGACACCGTCAAGAGCAACATAACCCGCCTTGATCGCTGCCCGGTTGCTGTCAATCGCCGCCTTGTAGGATATCAGCTTCTGCCAGTTCGAAGACGCTGCCTGAGCCGCCGTCCGGCGCTGGATATCAACCGCCCTGTGCTGCGCCTGAGCCTGCTGCTTCGCCTCACGGACGGCCGCATATTCCGAACCCCCCTGATAGATCGGCACCTGAACGTTCAGGGTCGCGGATTTGTAATCGTTCTCAGACCGGTTGGACTGCTGGTTCCGGCTGTGCTGATAGGCCGCAGTGGCAGACACCGTCGGCATCAGAGCTGCCATCTGAACCGAAACCGCATCCTTCTGTGAAGCCTCGCTGAACAGAGCCTCGATCACATCCGGATTATTGGCCACCGCAAGCGCCACGGCTTCCTTCTCGCTCTTGACCGGAAGGGCCAGAGGCTGAGGCGGAACCAGATTGGGCGGCGGCGCCATGCCGATGATCTGCATATAGGTCGCCTGCGCCGTCTGCAGCGTCCCCTCGGACTGCTGGCGCTGCGCCTTGGCGGACGCATAGGCCGCCTGAGCCTGGGCCACGTCCGTCCGGGTGATCTCACCCACATGGAATCGCTCGGTCGTCGCCTTGAGCTGCTCCTCAAGAACGCGCTCGTTGTTGATGTTCAGCTGCAGAAGCTGCTCACCCTGGATCACGTTCACATAGGCGCTGACAACGTTGGTAAAAACCTGCTGCTCAACCGAAATCAGATGCGCCCGCTCCGCCATGACCTTATTGACGGCCTGATGCGTCTGCGCCGTCGTCCGGCCACCGGTATAGATCGGCTGCTGGATCTGCACACCGGCAGTATAGCCGGGCACGTCATACTGGTTGAAACTGCCCGTGGACGGTGCCAGCGGCTGATCCAGAGACCGGCTTCCGGCATACACGCTCCGGCCGGTGTAATAGGTCGCACCGAACGTGCCGGTCACCTTCGGACGCCAGCCCGCCAGAGCCGTCGGCACCCCCTCATCCGCCGCACGCAGCGTCGCACGCTCCTGCTGAAGCGTCGGATTCGTGAGATAGGCCGAGGCCAGAGCCTCCTGCATCGTATGCGGGATATAGGACGGTGCACCGCTCCCGTCATATTTCTGAGCAAGCGCAGTGGAGCTGTACAGCATGGCCGTAAGCCCGAACCCTGCACTCCATACCTGCCGCATACCCTGCCTCCTCAGTGCCCCGTCTTCCGGGCGCCGTAACGAATGCTGCTCATGCCACGCTATGGAAGATTTTTCCACCCGCAAGCCACCCGCAGACCGGTATATTACACTCCGGAAACTATAATATTTCCTGTCCGGGTCGTCTCTCCAGCGTCCGATAAGGTGCAACACCGCGTTCCTCGCTCCCCGTATCAATCGCCATACCGGCCGGCGGAACCGCCCGGTGGCGGCAGTCCGTGCGCGTGCAGGCCCGGCAGCCCGGCCCGATCGGAACCACCATCCGCTCATCATCCGCATCCAGACCCGCGCTGTAGACAATGTCCTGCGCATGCGCCGCGGAACAGCCCAGAACAACCGCAACCTGCCGCGGCCGGTCGAAATAGGACGTCGCCGCATGACCCACCGTGCGCGCCACATTCAGATATAAAGACCCGTCCGTCGCTCGGGACAACTGCACCTGAAGCTGCAGCGGACTGGCAAAACACCGGAAAACATTCCAGCGCGGACATAACCCCCCGAAGCGCGCATGGGAAAACCGCGTCGCGCTGTAGCTCTTGAGAATATTCCCCGCGATATCGGTCTTGATGAAATAGAACGGCAGCCCCTCCGCCCCCGGGCGCTGCAACGTGGACAGCCGGTGGCAGACCTGCTCGAAACTCACCCCGAACCGGCGCTGAAGCTGGTCCAGATCATGCCGCAGCTCCCGTGCCGCCTGACGGAACCGCTCATACGGCAGCAAAAGAGCCCCCGCAAAATAATTTGTCATACCCACACGCGCAATCGACCGCGCATCTCCCGAAGGAAGACCCGAACTCCGCACGGGACGATCCAGAACACGGCTGAAATCAAGCTGGCCGATCACCTGAGCCACACGGAAAATCATACTCTCCGACGGAACCCCGTCGGCCATGATCAGACGCCGCCCCCGGCGGTCAAACCTCCACGCCAGACCATCCCGGTCCAGATCATGATCCGTCACCACACGAATCCCGTGCCGGTCCGACAGATATTTCATCAGCCGCTCCGAGAGCAGCCCCTCCCCCAGCCGCTCGGTTTCGTAAAACTCCTCCGCTGCCCGGTCGATATCGTGAAAATAATTCCGCGCCGCCTGCACCCAGTCCCCCACCGCATCATACGGCGCAGGCCCCGCACCCTCCGGAGCCTCCAGACCCGCACCCCCGCTGATCCGGCCCGGCTCGGACGCCTCCGCCATGCCGGCATCCTCCGGAATCTCCCGCTCCACCCCGGCACGCCACGCACGATACAAAGTGATGAACCGGTCCGTCAGAACGGGCGCCCGCGTCGCGGAGGCCTGAATATCCGCCGGATTCATGCCCGCATTGCGAAACAGCGGATCTCCCATGATCTCACGCAGCGCCTGAATCCGGTGCAGCTCGTCACTGTCCCCGAAATACCCCGCAGGCACACCGAACAGATTGCACAGTTTTAACATCAGAGGCCCCGGAAGAGGCCGCTGCTCATTCTCGATCTGGTTCAGATAGCTGCCTGAAATGCCCAGACCCCGCGCCAGATCGGCCTGCGTCATGGCCTTTTTCAGCCGTAAATCACGAATTCGTGCTCCGGCAAAAATCTTGGACGCGGCTTTCGGCATTCTTCGCAACCTTTGCAAAACAGACGTTCAGCCTCGCATCAATTCGCGTCATTCACCATAGCCGCCTCCCTCTGTGCAGCGTAATTCTGAAGCCCGGCAGACAATCATCAGGGACCTGCTTCCCGGAGAGTTTTTATATGCAGCATCTGGATATCAGGGTTCATCCCGAGAGCGACCGCCTTCCCCGAGAGCAGCAGCTCGCATGGAAGATTGCAGAAGTCGCCGCAGACCCGGTGGACGTGATCCCCGAGGTCGAGGAGATGATCATCAACCGCGTGATCGACAACGCCTCCGTCGCCATCGCCTCCGTCAACCGTCACCCGATCCTCACCGCCCGGGCCGAAGCCCTGGCCCACAGCCGCGAAGGCGGGGCAACCCTGTTCGGCTGCGGCCCCGACATCCGTGTCCACGCGGAATGGGCTGCCTGGGCCAACGGCACCGCCGTACGTGAACTGGATTTCCACGACACGTTCCTCGCAGCCGAATATTCACACCCCGGCGACAATATCCCCGGCATTCTCGCCGTCGCGCAGCAGTGCGGCCGCAACGGCCACGACCTGATCCGCGGCATCGCAACCGGATACGAAATCCAGATCGATCTCGTGCGCGCCATTTGCCTGCACAAGCACAAGATCGACCACGTGGCCCATCTCGGCCCGTCCGTCGCCGCCGGTCTCGGAACCCTGCTCGGTCTGCCGACAGAGACGATCTATCAGTCCGTCCAGCAGGCCCTGCACGTCACGACGGCAACACGCCAGAGCCGTAAGGGCGAGATTTCCTCCTGGAAAGCCTACGCCCCGTCCCACGCCGGCAAGATGGCCGTCGAATCCGTGGACCGCGCCATGCTGGGCGAAACCTCCCCGAGCCCGATCTACGAAGGAGAGGACAGCGTCATCGCCTGGATGCTCGACGGCAAGGACGCACGCTACTCCGTGCCGCTCCCCGGCCCCGGAGAAGCCAAGCGCGCCATCCTGGACAGCTACACGAAGGAACATTCGGCGGAATACCAGAGCCAGGCCCTGATCGACCTCGCCTTCAGGCTGGGCAAACAGGTCAGCAACTGGGAGAACGTGAAGGATATCCTGATCGAAACCAGCCATCACACCCACTACGTGATCGGCACCGGCTCCAACGATCCGCAGAAATTCGATCCGACAGCCTCCCGCGAAACCCTCGATCACTCAATCATGTATATCGTGGCGGTCGCCCTGCAGGACGGAACCTGGCACCACGTCCGCTCCTACCAGCCCGAGCGCGCACAGCGCGAGGACACGGTCCGTCTGTGGAAGAAAATCCGCACGATTGAAGACCCGAAATGGACCGAGCGCTACCACGCCACGGACCCGTCGGTAAAAGCCTTCGGAGGCCGCATCACCATCACCATGAATGACGGCTCCGTCATCGCGGATGAACTGGCCGTGGCCAACGCGCACCCCCTCGGATCAACTCCCTGGACGCGCCCGGACTACATCAGGAAATTCCGGACCCTGACGGAGGATATCCTCGCCGCCTCCGAAATCGAACGCTTCCTGGAGATCGCCCAGCGCCTCCCGAAGCTGAAGCCCGAGGAACTCTGCAAGCTGGAGATTTCCCTCCCGAAGGGCAGCCTCAAAAGCAATCCGAAAACCGGAATCTTCGGGTACCGGAAGTAAAGACCGCACGCAAAACGGGACAGGACTGCCGGAGACGGCAGTCCGCAACCAGGGAGCACGAACAATGAGCCAGGACAACCCGGCCCGGAAAGCAAAAAAATCCGTTGCTCTGTCCGGCGTAACAGCCGGAACCACCGCCCTGTGCACCGTCGGACATTCCGGCAACGACCTGCACTATCGCGGATACGACATCCACGATCTGGCCGAATCCTGCGAGTTTGAGGAAGTCGCGCATCTGCTCATCCACGGCCATCTGCCGGATGCGGGTGAGCTCGCCGCCTATAAGGCACGGCTGAAAGCCCTGCGCGGACTGCCCGAAAACCTCAAGCGCATGCTGGAAAACATCCCGCCCGCCGCCCATCCCATGGACGTCATGCGTACCGGCGTCTCCATCCTGGGCTGCACCCTGCCCGAACGCGGAGACCACAACCCCGTCGGCGCACGCGACATCGCAGACCGCCTGATCGCCTCCCTCGGTTCCATCCTGCTCTACTGGTATCACTACGCAACCAACGGACGCCGGATCGAGCTGGAAACCGATGACGACAGCATCGGCGGACATTTCCTGCACCTGCTCCACGGCACGAAACCGCCTGAAGAATGGGTTCGCGCGATGCACATCTCGCTGATCCTCTACGCCGAACACGAATTCAACGCCTCCACCTTCACAGGACGCGTCATCGCCGGAACCGGATCGGATATGTATTCCGCCATCACCGGAGCCATCGGCGCCCTGCGCGGCCCCAAACACGGCGGCGCCAACGAGGTCGCGCTCGAAATCCAGCAGCGTTACCGCACGCCGGATGAAGCAGAAGCCGACATCCGCAGGCGCATCGAGAACAAGGAAGTCATCATCGGCTTCGGTCACCCGGTCTATACGATCTCGGACCCGCGCAACGAAATCATCAAGCGCTGCGCCGAGAAACTGTCACGCAGGGCCGGCTCCATGACGCTTTACAATGTCGCGGAACGCCTTGAGAGCGTCATGGCCGAAACCAAGAAGATGTTCCCCAATCTCGACTGGTTCAGCGCCGTTTCCTACAACATGATGCAGATCCCGACTGCCATGTTCACACCCGTCTTCGTCATCGCACGCACGACGGGCTGGAGCGGACATGTCATCGAACAGCGCGAGAACGGAAAGATCATCCGTCCGTCCGCCGAATATACCGGCCCCGAAAACCGCGAATTCATTCACATCAGCAAACGCGGAACACTGGAGAAAGCAGCATGATCTGGCTCGAAGGCACCAGCCACAACCCGGTCCCCGCAGGACGGCGCTTCCGCGAGCTCCTCAACGCGCCGGGCATCCTGCAGCTTCCCGGTGCCCATAACGGTCAGGCCGCACTCCAGGCAAAAGACGCAGGCTTTGACGCGCTCTATCTCTCCGGTGCCGCCATGACCGCCAGCATGGGCCTGCCGGATCTGGGAATCATCACCGTGGACGAGGTCGCCTTCTTCGTCCGCCAGATCGTGCGCTCCTCCGGCCTCCCCCTCCTCGTGGACGGAGATACGGGATACGGAGAAACGCTTAACGTCATGAACATGGTCCGCACCTTCGAGGACGCAGGCGCGGGTGCCGTCCACCTCGAGGACCAGATCCTGCCCAAGAAATGCGGCCATCTGAACAACAAGAAACTCGCCACGCCGCAGGATATGGCCATGAAGGTCCATGCCGCAAAAAAGGCCGCACGTGATCTCGTGATCGTCGCACGCACCGACGCCGCCGCCTCCGAAGGCATGGACGGGGCCGTCGCACGCGCAAAACTCTATATCGAGGCCGGTGCGGACGCGATCTTCCCCGAAGCCCTCACCACAGAGGAGATGTTCCGCGAGTTCGCAAAACGCATGCCCGGCGTAAAACTGCTGGCCAACATGACCGAATTCGGACGCACGCCGTTCTATACCGCATCAGAGTTCGCGGACATGGGCTACTCCATGATCATCTGGCCGGTCAGCTCCCTGCGTATCGCCAACAAGGCCCAGGAAAAACTGTACCGGACCATCGCCCGCGACGGCAGCACCGAGGCCGTCGTCGGAGAGATGCAGACCCGCGAGGAACTCTACAAAACCCTGCGCTACCACGAATACGAATCCCTGGATCAGACCATCGTCGCAACCGTCCTGCCCACCCTCGATACCCCCTGACCACACACCCCCGCCGCTGCCGGACCGGCGGAGCAGGAACCGAACAGTCCGGATCAGACCAGACAGACCCCGCCCCTCACACAGGCGGGGCTCGCTGTCTCAGGAGAACAGGTGAGATGTCCTCAGTCACGCCCACACCGCACGAGCTCCAGCCGCAGATCATCATCGCCGGCGTCACACCCGGGCAGACCGCCGCCTATGACGCACTGGTCGCCTTCGGGGAAAGCGATCCCGACGGTTTCTGGCTGAACGAGGCAAAGCGGATCACCTGGACACAGGACCCCACCCGTGCCTCAACCTCCAGCTTCACGGGAGACGTCCGGATCCGCTGGTTCGAGGACGGACGCCTCAACGCCTCCGTCAGCTGTCTCGACCGGCACCTGAAGGAACGCGCGGATCAGCCCGCCCTGATCTGGGAAGGAGAAACCGACGGAGACCGCAGAACGCTCACCTATCGCGAACTGCACACACAGGTCAGCCGGACCGCCAACGCCCTGCGCAGCCTCGGGGTAAAGAAGGGAGACCGCGTCGCCATCCATCTGCCGATGGTCGCGGAAGGCCTCATCTCCATGCTCGCCTGTGCCCGGATCGGCGCGCCGCACGTGGTCATGTTCGGCGGCTTCTCCCCCGAGGGCATCAGTGAACGCCTGGTGGACAGCGGCGCCGTCGCCGTCATCACAGCCGATACGGCGCGCCGCGGCTCAAAACGCATCCCGCACAAGACCGCCATAGACCAAGCCCTGAAACACGCAGGCACCATCGGTGCGGTCCGCAACGTCATCGTCGTCACCGTCACGGGGGACGAGGTGCCCATGAAGGACGGCCGCGACATCCGCTTTACGGATCTCATCAAAAACCAGTCCGCAGACTGCGAGCCCGAGATCATGAACGCGGAAGATCCGCTGTTCCTGCTCTACACCTCGGGAAGCACCGGAAAACCCAAGGCCATCGTCCATGCCACCGGCGGATACATGGTCTGGGCCTCCTATACCTTCGGAACCGTCTATCCGCAGGAACCCGGAGACGTGCACTGGTGCACGGCCGATATCGCCTGGATCACGGGACACAGCTGCGTCGTCTACGGCCCGCTCGCAAACGGCACGACAACCCTGATGTACGAAGGCCTGCCCTCATGGCCGCGCGCCGGTCGCTGGTGGGACATCATCCAGCGCAACCGCGTGACGAGCCTGTTCACAGCACCCACAGCCATCCGCGCCCTCATGCGCGAGGGAGACGATTTCCCCGGCACCTTCGATCTCAGCTCGCTGCGCAGCCTGGGCACCGCCGGAGAACCCATCAGCGCTGATGCCTGGATGTGGTACTATGAAGTGATCGGCAAAAGCCGTGCCGCCGTCATCGATACCTGGTGGCAGACCGAAACCGCAGGCATCATCCTCGGACCGGTCGTGGGTGCAACGCCCATGAAACCAGGATCTGCAACGAAACCCCTGCCCGGGATCGGAGTGGTCGTCACGGACGATAAAGGCAACGTGCTCGAAGGCGCTGCGGAAGGCTGCTTCTGCATCACCACCTCATGGCCCGGACAGGCCAGAACCATCTGGCAGGATCACAAACGCTTCAGGGAAACCTATTTCACCTTCTCTGAAGGCAAATACTTCACCGGAGACGGCGTCCGCCGGGACGAGGACGGATATTACTGGATCACCGGACGCATGGACGACGTCATCAACGTCTCCGGCCACCGGATCGGAACGGCAGAGATCGAGGACGCCGTCGCCGTCGATCACCGCCTTGCGGAAGCGGCCGCCGTCGGCATACAGCACGATCTCAAGGGTCAGGGCATCGTGGTGTTCGTCGTCACCCGCGCCAGCCGCTCCGGCGTCCGTCCCGAAGACATTGCAGCCGTGATCAGCAGAAACGTCGGACGCTATGCCGCGCCGGAGAAGGTCTATCTCGTCAGCGAACTGCCCAAGACGCGCTCCGGAAAGATCGTCCGCCGCCTGCTCCGCAAGATCGCGGAAGGCCAGACCGGAGAGTTCGGAGACCTCTCCTCCCTGGCCGACACCTCGGTCGTGGACACGCTGATCGCAGACGTCGCCCGGCAAAATCAGAGCGAAAATGTCTGATACTTTATTTTCCGGAATGTAACACAAAGAGCCGGTCTGCCCCTGCAGGCCGGCTCTTCCCGTTCAGGCCGTCGCTCAGGCCACGCACATCCCGCGACGGGACAGGACCGCAACCTGCCGGCGCAGCTCAGGTAGATGCGCCATCTCCTGCAGATGCAGATCTCTCACACTCTCATGCGTGGCATAGAACCGGACTCTCCCGTTTTCCTGCGGCACGCACAGGGCGGTCCCCAGAAATATTCCATCCACTTCAATAACATACGATTCAGACATGACACGCCGCTCCGGTTTGCAGGCTCTCGGAGCTGCCGCAGTAAAAGAGCCTTTTCATGGCCTTTGTGCGGCTGATCTCGCTGTCTCCACCCGCCCCGGCCAGCGGAAATTCAGACGGTTAACGACCGGCACAATCCCCGAGAAATATTAATTCCCGGTTTACCTCCTCCGGAAATCCTGTCTGCCCTGACGTCTCATACAAATCGTTTCAATTCGTCACCCGGGTATTAACGCCACGGTAAGCCTCCCGGGATCACCCTGCATCCTCATTCCTCACTCTCTGCAGGAGCAGAATCATGAGCCTCTCCCCCATCTCATCAGACAGCATCAGCAGCCTGTTCAGCACGGACTCATCATCCTCCGCCTCAGGCTCCCAGGCCACAGACTCATCCGGCTCGTCCTCCTCATCGGGAGACACCACAACCACCGCCGTCAACGCGGACGGCTCCATCACCACCACCGTCACGGATGCGAACGGCAATGTGATCTCCACCAGCACCTCGGGCGAACGCAGTGCGGGCGCACAGGATGACCAGGCCCTCGATGTGACGGCCTGAACGGCTTTATATACCCGGGTAAAATATTTTTACCCGGGTATATACCGGATGGAAACATTCCGCATCCGATCGCTTTTCATGTAGCATCGGGCGATCTGAAGCTGATGCGGACAGGCCTCCTTGACCTCCTCCCACGCCCTGCGCGGTACCACCCTCTCGTTTCGTGACAACCCGTTCCTGGCGCCGCCCTCTGAGTGTCTCAATGTCACGGAAGATGCTCTGATCCTTATTGAGGACGGTATCATCAAAGCTGCCGGCTCCTGGCAGGAGCTGTCCCCTGATCTGCCTGCCGGAACGCCGGTCACGCATTATCCGGACGCGCTGATTTCCGCCGGTTTTATCGATACCCACGTCCATTATCCGCAGATATCCGTCATCGCTTCCTATGGTGAGCAGCTTCTGGAATGGCTGACGCGCTATGTCTTTCCGGCCGAGGCTGCCTTTGCGGACCCTGCTGTTGCGACGGAAGCGGCCGGACGGTTCCTGCATGAGCTGCTGCGTGCCGGGACCACCACGGCGGCTGTTTACTGCACCGTACATCCGCAGTCCGCCGATGCCTTTTTCACCGAGGCGCAGAAGCTCGGCCTGCGGATGATTGCCGGAAAGGTGCTGATGGATCGCAACGCGCCCGAGGCCCTGCGGGATACGGTCCGGACCGGCTATGATCAGTCTGCGGATCTGATTGCAAAATGGCACGGGAAGGACCGGCTGTCCTATGCCGTCACGCCGCGTTTTGCCATCACCAGCACGCCTGAGCAGCTTGAGGCTGCGGGGGATCTTCTTGATTCAGCGCCCGGTCTGTTCCTGCAGACGCATCTTGCGGAAAACCGGGAAGAAGTCCGGGCTGTTGCGGAGCTTTTTCCGAAAAGCCGGTCCTATCTCGATGTCTATGACAGGGCCGGTCTGGTCCGCCGCAGATCGGTTTTCGGCCATGCCATCCATATCGACGAGCCTGATCTGTGCCGGTGTCACGAGACCGGCGCGGCTCTTTCCCACTGTCCGACTTCCAATCTGTTCCTCGGCAGTGGTGCGTTCCGCCTGTCTGACGCGGTGGCTGCAGCCCGGCCGGTTCATGTCGGGCTGGGGACGGATGTGGGGGCGGGAACATCCCTTTCCCTGCTCAGCACGATGGGGGAAGCCTATAAGGTCGCGCTGATCGGCGGGCACCGGCTGCACCCGGTTCAGGCGCTCTGGCTGGCGACGCGCGGCGGGGCGGCGGCTCTGGGGCTGGAGGACCGGATCGGCAGCATCGCGGTCGGGATGGAGGCCGATCTCTGCGTGCTTGACGGGGGGACGGACGATTTCCTCCGCTGGCGGCTGGAGCGCTGCGACACCGTGCAGGACCAGCTTTTCGTGCTGATGACGCTTGGTGACGCGCGCTGCGTGCGCGCTACCTGGGCAGGCGGGCGGCGCGTGTATGAGCGGCCGGAGTCTCCTCCGGGTCCGTGAGCATCCGCGTCACGGCGCTTCTGAAGAACGGCATCATCTCTGCGGCCCGCAGACCGGCGCGGCGCACCAGTCCGGGGAGCAGGCCGTCGCGCGTGTAGAGCGAGGCGATCCCGTTCGTTCCGGCGAAAAGGGGCATCGTGACATGGCGGTGCCGCCGCTCGAACCGCCGGAGCACGGAGAGTGCGCCGATATCCTCCCCCCGCTCTGCGGCCCGGGACACTTCCTGCGTCAGTGTTTCCTGACCGCGCAGGCCGAGATTGAATCCGTGGGCGGTGATGGGGTGCATGCCGACTGCCGCATCTCCGATCAGGGCCAGGCGCGGGGCGGCGAAGCGGTGGGCATAGACGCATTTCAGCGGATAGACATGCCGTGTACTGATCAGGCGCATCTCTCCGAAGCGCCCGTCGGTTCTGGCCATGATATCGGCTGCGAACGCTTCCGGCTCCATGTTCAGCAGCCGGGAGGTTTCCTCCGGCGGCAGGGTCAGGACGAGCGAGGAGGCCTGCCCCTGCACCGGCAGCATGGCGATCGTCTGCCCCTCGTCAAACCACTGCAGCGCCACGTTGTCGTGCGGCACGTCATGCGCCATCCGGCAGACCATCATCATCCGTCCGAAATCATGCACGATCGCGCCGATTCCGGCCCGTCTGCGTGTCGGGGAGAAGCGTCCGTCCGCGCCGATGACCAGGCGGGCGGCGATCCGGCGGGTTTCTCCGCTGCTCACGACATGGACGTAATCCGCGTCCTGGCCGCGCCGCACCGTCGCGACACGGCTCTGCGGGCAGAGCGTGATTCCGTTCCGCTCCCGTGCGGAGGCGAACAGGGCGCGGCGGAGTTCGTGATTGGAGACCAGCCAGCCCAGAGGTTCGTCCTGGGAAGACGGGGCATGGAACATCAGCGGGTGATGTCCGCGTCCGGTCTCGACCCGTGCTTCCTTCAGCAGCGAGATCGCGTCCGGTGCCACGCGTTCCCAGGCTCCGGCGGCTTCCAGAAGGGTGCGGGAGTGATGTGTGAGGGCAATCTCGCGCCCGTCAAAGGACGGGGCTTCCCACACGGCCTCCGGTGCCTGTTCCAGAACGGTCACGCGGAATCCGGCATCAGACAGTGATATGGCTGCGGCCAGTCCGGCCGGTCCGCCGCCGATCACGACAATGTCTGATCTCTCTTCCGGATAGAGCTCCGTGCTCACTCTGCCACCTTTCCCTGATCCGCGCCGAAGCTGACCGGCTTTCCGTTCCATTCCGCCACGTAATCCGTGACATCGCGCCGCTTCGGCAGGGTGCGGTCCGGCTCAGGCGTGCCGGTGAAGATGAAGCCCGCCAGGGCATGCGGGGCCGGAAAGCCGAGCTCTGCGGCAAGGACCGGGTCGCAGGTCATCTCTCCGGACACCCAGAGACCGCCGAAACCGGCGAAATGCAGGGCGTTGAGGATGTTCATCGCCGCGGCTCCGACGGCGAGGTCCTGCTCGATCAGCGGAATCTTGTTGTCCGGGCGCAGGTGGCGGCCGAGGATGATCGTCATCGGGGTTGTGGAAAAGCGGTGCCGGCGTTTGTCGATCTTTGCCTGCGGCACGTCCGGATCGAGCCGTTTCATGCTGGCCACGATCCGTTCGGCCACGTCGCGTCGCGCATCGCCGCTGACGGTGATCATCCGCCAGGGGCGCAGTTTTCCGTGATCGGGCGCCCGCATGGCGGCGGAAAGAATGGTCTCCAGAATTCTGCCGGAGGGGGCCGGTTCGTGCAGGGTATCTGCAGAGGCTCGGGACAGGAGAAGGTCCATCGGGGAGGGCACAGGCAGGACTCCTTGGCGCATATCGGGGGCAACATGGACCAGGACTGCCCGCAAGCCAAGAGAAGAGCGTGCCTGGCTGATTATACCAACCATTGATTGCTAGAACCTATGCGCCCAATTACGCAGTCCGATTGACATGATGCGCCAAGGCTGTTCGACGATCTGGTTCCAGGCATGGCAGGCGATATCAACGATATCGTCATAGGTTTTGAAGATTCTGTTTGAGAG